>CAZKYN010000122.1:7628-9748 GCA_964556675.1 uncultured Syntrophaceae bacterium | reverse complement strand
GCGAGAAAGAAGGGATAGACGGGGTAAAAAGACAGATTCTTCGCTTCGCTCAGAATTGACAAAAAATGATTGCCGGAATGAAAAAAATAAATGTCATTCTGAAGTCGCGAAGCGACTGAAGAATCTATTCTCCAGGATGAAAAAAATGGACCTGAAACAGACAGCAGCTGAATTCGCCCGCAAAGAGATTGCGCCGGCAGCGAATCCGGATTTCGCGGCAATTCTCAAGAAGGCAGGCGGGGCGGGGCTCTGCGGCATTGCAATCCCGGAAGAATACGGGGGAGCGGGCGGCGGCTGGCCGGAAATCATATCCCTGGGCCGGGAACTTGCCAGGCACGGCGGCGACGCCGGGATTGCCTTTTCGCTCATGTATCACCTGAGCGTATCCCGCTTTATGGTCGGGGGATTTGGAAGCGAGGAGCAAAAAGAAATGCTGCTGCCGGGACTGGCAAAAGGCAGTACGACCGTTGCCTTTGCCGCTTCCGAGCCGGGCGTGGGCGCCCACCCCAAGCACATCAATGCCTCGGGGGAGATGGAAAACGAAACTTATGTACTCAGGGGCGAGAAGACTTACATCAGCAACGGCCCGATAGCGGATTATTACATCATCATAGCGGTTACGGCACGCGACCGGGACAAAAAGCAATTCACGGCCTTTCTGACCGGCCGCGGCGCGCCGGGACTGAGCATGACGCCGCTTGACGTCGGATGGCTGAAGTCCTCGCCGCATTGCGGACTGCGCCTGGTGGATTGCCGAGTGCCGCTCTCGGCGGTTATGGGGAAAAGCGGATCGGCCTACACGGATATCGTCATGCCGTTCCGGCCGCTGGAGGACGCGCTCACGACAGGCCTCATTACAGGCGGCCTGGAGAGGATCTTCGCAACGGCGCTGGAGGCCATAGGCTGGTCCGGGTCTGAAGACCTGAAAGAGAAAGCCGGGCGGCTTTACAGCATTATCAAAGCGATGGATGCCGTTTCCCTGAGGTCGGCCGCGGTGCTGGATAGCGCCGGTATCGACCGGGAACTGGAGGGCCTGAGCTTCTGGTTCCGGGAAATGGCGCGGGAATTCATCTCCATAATGGCGTCCCTGCCTGCATACGAAGAGGGCGCATTCGGGAAAGATATAAGGAAGCTTGTGGATCTGGGGAAGAACGTTTCCTTTCTGAAACAGGCGAAGACAGGGGAAACCCTCCTTAAGAAAGGCTTCGAGAGATGGTAAAGACGGACAAGTTCAGGGAGATAAAGCAGGTGCAGGAAGGGCTTAAATCCGCGATGTACATCTGCAGCCGGCAGATCGCAACCACCGTGTACCTGGCCCATAATCTGGAAAAGCCCATACTCGTTGAGGGGCCGGCCGGCGTCGGCAAGACAGAGCTTGCCAAGGTCACGGCGGAATACCTGAAGCTGCCGCTCATCAGGATCCAGTGCTACGAGGGTCTCGACGAATCCAAGGCGCTCTACGAATGGAAATACGGCAAGCAGCTCCTCTACACTCAGCTTCTGAAAGACAAGCTCGACACAATCCTGAGCCGCAAAGACAAGCTGACCGATTCAATTGACAAGCTCCACCAGTACGACGACATATTCTTCTCCAGTCATTTCCTGGAGCCCCGGCCGCTGCTCAAGGCGCTGCAGCATACCGAAGGCGCCGTCCTGCTCATTGATGAAATAGACAAGGCGGACGAGGAATTCGAGGCCTTTCTGCTGGAAGTGCTCTCCGATTTCCAGGTGTCGGTCCCGGAGATCGGCACGATCAAAGCGATAAACAAGCCTTTCGTCTTTCTGACCAGCAACAGCACCAGGGAGTTGAGCGAGGCCCTGAAGAGGCGCTGCCTCCACCTGTTTATCCCCTTCCCCGACTCCGCCCTGGAGAAGGAGATCATCAAAACGCGCGTGCCGGGCATAGGGGAGAATCTCAGGGCCCAGCTTGTTGATTTCATTCAGGCCGTGCGACGGCTGGATATCAAAAAGGTGCCGTCTATAAGCGAGACTATCGACTGGGCAAAGGTCCTGCTGCTGCTCCACTCGGACGCACTCACGAACGACCTCGTCAAGGATACCCTGAATGTCTTTCTCAAGCACCAGGAGGACATAAAGATCGTCGAGGAAAAGATTAATGA
>CAZKYN010000122.1:0-7528 GCA_964556675.1 uncultured Syntrophaceae bacterium | reverse complement strand
ACGGCGCTGCGCAACAGCGGCGTCAGGATCTCCGTGTCCGAAAGCCTGGATGCCGTTCGGGCTGCAGGCCTGGTAGGCTACCGCAAACGGCAGACGCTCAAGGACGCCCTCGCCGCCACACTCGCCAAATCCGTCGGGGAAAAGGAAAAATTCGAGGCCTGCTTCGACAAGTTCTTTTCATTTGATTTCTTCACTGCGCCCGATGAAGCCCCCCGGCGCATCAATCCCGAGATCACGTCCATGATCGACAGCGACATTGCCTCGCTGGCGATCTCCGGCGACCCGGCAGGAATTGCATCCCTGATCAGGGATGCCGCCCAGGCCATAGATCTGCAGTCAATCCGCTATTACATGCAGAAGAATATCTACACGGTCCGCATGCTCGAAAGAATGGGGATGCCGAAACTGGACAACACTTTGAACCAGTTGAAAAGCATGCAGGGCTCCGGCGCCGCCCAGGCCGCGGCGGCCCAGCTCGAGGATGGGCGGGAGCGCATTGTCGAGGCCGTGAGGAATTACGTCGAACGCGAGTATGATCTGCACGCCAGGACTGCCGAAGACCTGATGGAGTCGTACCTGAGGACGACCACTCTCACCAATATCGAGAAGCGCTACTACGGCACAATGCAGGACATTATCCAGAAGCTCGTAAAGCAGCTGGAGGACAGATACTCGCGCCGCCTCAAGGCCGCGAAGAGGGGGAAGCTTGATTACAAGAAGACCGTGAGAAAGAGCGTCTGTTTCGGCGGCCTGATGTTCGAGCCTTACTGGAAAAAGAAAAAAGTGGACCGTCCCGATGTCATTGCCGTCTGCGATATCAGCCGGTCGGTTTCGCGGGTCGTCCGTTTCTTCCTTATGTTCCTCTACAGCATGCAGAAGCGGATCGGCAGGATCCGCATCCTCGCGTTCTGTTCGAACCTCGCCGATGTGACCCATGTTTTCGAGAGATACCCCATAGAGGAAGCTCTCACCCGCATGCAGGAAGACCCGAACCTCCCCATTCTCAGGGGCAGGACGGATTACGACAGGACTTTCGTCGAGTTCAAGGAGCATTACCTGTCGCTTGTCACAAGGAATACGACTGTACTTATCCTGGGCGACGCCCGCAACAATTATTACAATTCCAGAGCTGAAATCCTGAAGATGATCAGCGAGCGCTGCAAGCGGCTGATCTGGCTCAACCCTGAGACGCGGTCCTTCTGGGGGACCGGCGACTCGGAGATGAAGACCTACACACCCTACTGCCATGTCTTAAAGGAGTGCAATACACTGACCCACCTGGAAAGGGTGGTCGGTTCATTATTGAGCGTGCGGCACTAAACCTTGTATTTCTTTCAATAAAGGAGGGCATTCGCAAATGGAACTGGAATTTGTACTCTATTCAAAAACTGACGGCATAGCGACAATAACTCTCAACAGGCCCAAGGCCTTCAACTCCCTCAATCCCGGGCTCGGCCGCGACCTGGTGCGGGCCCTGGAAATCGCGGGGGAGGACAACGAGGTCCGGGTGGTGCTGCTGACCGGTTCGGGGGGGTTTTTCTGCACGGGAGGGGACCTCAAGTATTTTACCGAATTCCTGGAGTCGCATCCCACTGAACCTTTTCGCCAGATCATCAAGGACCTGAATATCGCGGTAATGATCATCCGCAGCATGCCCAAACCGGTCATCGCAGTTATCAACGGAGTTGCAGGCGGCGCGGGCGTCAGCCTCGCGGCGTCGTGCGATTTGAGAATATGCGCATCCTCCGTGAAGTTCCGTCAGGCGTACACCAGCATCGCGCTGGCAGGCGACGGCGGCTGGTCGCTGTTCATCCCGCTGCTTGTCGGCCTGGGGAAAGCCATGGAGCTCACCCTGCTCGACCCGGTTTTCGATGCGCAAGAGGCGCTCCAATGGGGGCTGGTCACAAAGGTAGTCGATGATGCCGAGCTGCAAAACGAAGCCATGAAAATAGCGGCCCGGCTTGCCGGGGGCGCCACTTACGCCTATGCCATCGCGAAGGAAAACCTGAACCGGTCGGTCCTGGGAATGCTGGAGAGCCAGATCGAACTGGAGCGCACGGGGATGATCAACGCTTCCCGCTCCCTGGATTATCCGGAAGGCATAAAATCGTTTCTGCAAAAAAAGAAACCGAATTTCCAGGGCAAGTGAGATGTGAAATATGTCATTCTGAGGAGCGGAGCGAGGAAGAATCTATTTTTTAATAGATCCTTCGCGGAGTTTACTGAGCGCAGTCGAAGTGCCAGGATGACAAAAGGTAAGGTATGGATAACGGCAAATCATGTGAGACATGCATTTATTTTTTGCAATCCGGGACTCCCCGGGGAAACTGTCTGCGCTTTGCGCGCTTCGTGGACCATGCCATAAACGGGACCAGCCGCGACTGCAGCTACTGGGAAGAAAACAAAACTAATTGAAGTTGGAAAATATTGCACGCAGGGGCGGGTTTAAAACCCGCCCGGGTGCGTGAATTAATCATGCGGGCGGGTCTGAGATCCGCCCCTACAGAGGTCCTGCTCGGGTTAAGTCTTTTTGATCAGCTCTTCAAACCTTCCGTGTTGATAAACGGGCAATGATCTGCCAGCTGTTCTATAAACGGTAATCTGCCGGTGTAATGGATGGCGTGCATTCCCCCCTGGCGGGCGCGGCTGCAATGGTCGGCGTTGTCGTCGATGAACAAGGTCATTTCGGGAGCAATGTCCAGGATAGCCGAGACATCCCTGAACCAGGACGGATCGAGTTTGCTCTTGCCGTAATCATAGCTGTTGAAGACAATATCAAAGCACCGGAAGAAATCATATTTCCCGTTGAGCTCGTTGAGCCAGTTCGTCTGGTCGCTGAGCATACCGGCCCTGACCCCCGCCTTCCTTATTTCCGTTACGATTTCCAGCATCCATTTACGCAATGTAAACCGGGACAGGATTTCTTCGCGCAATTCGGGATCGCCGGCCTTTATCCCGGTCTTGTCCCGCAGCGCCTTCCAGTATTCGGCTTCCCCGCAGCGGCCCGTGACGTAGCCCGTTTCATGGACCAGGCCGGAGCCGATCCGAAAAAAGGCCTCCGGATCGAAGCCGTAATTCCTGCCGATTGCCTTCAGGCCGTTGGCAAAACCCTCTTCCGCAATGACTCCTCCGAAATCGAACAGCACTATATCCAGGCTGCACAATGTGGCCAGGTCGCCCATTCAAATCCTCTTCTTTGATAAGTTGTTACCTGAAGGATTCCAGATTCCGCATTGAATACCGGGATCCGAAGCAATTGCCAAATATTTATCGCAGCCCGCTTATAAATCGCGTCGGCTGTGACCGATTAATCCAATTCCCAGCAGGAACTCGAATACCGCGTCCTGAAAGCCTTCCGGGTTGTCTACATGAAGGGGGTGCGCTGCCTGTTGCACTTCCGCGAACCTCCCCCGGGGGATGGCTTGGCTCATTTCCCTTGCCCCCGTTTCGCTCATGACCCGGCTCTCTTTGCCCCTGATGATGAGGGAGGGACAGGTTATTTCTCCAAGGCATGCCGTCAGGTCATAGGAGCCGTCGAAATGCAAAAGGACCTCGCGGTCGTACCGGGTCCGGAATTTGCCGTCTTCACACGGGACGAGGGCTGACCGGGCTATCTCTTCGAGTTTCCAGTCCTTTGCAAAAGGGCAGTTCTTCCGCAGTTCAATCACGAACTCTTCAATCGCGCTGTAAAATAACGGCAGCTCATTGTACTGGTTGAGCAGGTATTTCTTGTTCCAGGCTGGCGGCCGCGGCTCTATATCGGCATGGACGAGGCCACGGGCGGCGCCCCGCACCAGCGCGGCATATCGGGTCGCGTGCAGCGCCCCCATTGAATGGCCCAGTAGAACGAAACCTGTCAGCCCGAGGCGCCGTACCAGCGTATCCAGATCGGATACGTAATCATCGCAGGCATACGCCGGCGGTTTGGCCCAACCGCTCAGTCCATGGCCCCTCTGGTCGGGGGCAATGACCCTCAGTCCTTTTTCCGCCGCTTCCCGGGCCAACGGGTCCCAGATATGGGCGTCATCCCCAATCCCGTGGAGCATTATTACCGTGGGCGAATCGGCCTGTCCCCATTCCAGGTAATGAAGGAAAAGATTGCCTTTTTGAATGAACTTGCCTTCACAGCGAATTTTCAAATGAGATCTCCGGGTCAATGTTATTCGCAAATCGCAAAACAGGCTGAGCTGCCGGATCAAGTAAGCCTGACTATCCGGGGCTTCACCAGCCTCTTATAATCCATGAAGGGCAGTTTGATCAATTCCGTATGCGTTCCGGCATTGAACGCAATCTCGTCATCCTCCGTCAGGCTCTCATCCGCGAAGACATCCAAATCGTAAAGGTTTCCAAAGGGGGGCATAGCTCCGATCTCACAATCCGGAAACATGCCCTTGAATTCCTCCTCATGAGCCAAAACTACTTCGTCGGCGCCGATCTCTTTCCTGAAGTAGTCGAAATCCACCTTGGAGCTGGCAGGCAGAACGGCCATGGCCATCTTGCCGTTGACGGTCACCATAACCGTTTTGGCCAGTTTCCGGCCTTTGATGTGGACCCGGGCGGCAATCTCCTGGGCAGTATAAGCGGGAGAGTGGGCGACAGAGACGTACTTGATTTCGTGTTTGTTCAGAAAATCCCTTAATTTTTTTACGGGCATAACGACCTCCTTTAATTAAGGACTTCCTTGGAAATTATAATCCCGCCCAATCGGGGATACAACATTAAAAATTGCTTTAAAAACAAAGGATTAACACTCTTTTTATTCGGGTTGCCTTTCATCGGCCTCGTGCTAATATCTATATTGAAATAACCGCATGGCAAGGAGCAGAAATGCTGTTCGTAAAACGACAAGAGGAAACACCGCTGCCGGTCCCGCCCCTGGATGAAGCCGCCCCGGCGCAGACGCAACAGGCGACATTCGCCCTGGGGTGATTCTGGGGCCCTGACGCCCTGTACGGGATCAACAGCGGAGTGGTGAGGACAAGGGTCGGGTACTGCGGGGGTGCCAAGGAAAACCCCACTTACAGGAGCCTCGGCGACCACAGCGAAACCATCCAGATGGACTTCGACCCGGAAGCCGTATCCTATGCCGACCTCCTGGACCTGTTCTGGGGAAACCACCAGCCTGAATATAAAAGCTGGTCGCGCCAGTATGCGTCTTTCATTTTCTGCCACAACGAGGAGCAGCAGGCGCTGGCCCTGAAGACAAAAGAGCGCGAGCAGGACCGGCTGAAGAAAAAGATTTACACGTCGGTAGTCCCCTACGCCGTGTTTTACGCGGCGGAAGATTATCACCAGAAATATTACCTGCGCCAGCAGTCCGCCATAATGTCCGACTTCAAACGGATGTACCCGAACGCCCGCGATTTCATGAACTCCACGGCAGCCGCCCGGATCAACGGATATGTGGCCGGATACGGAAGCCCCGGGAGACTCAAGACGGAACTTGGCAGCTTCGGCCTGACCTCCGAAGGCAACAGGCGGCTGATGGATATTGTGAATTATGTGAGGAGGTAACCCCCCCGCCGGATCAAATCAGTTTCATTCTGAGGAGCTTGCGACGAAGAATCTATTTAAAAAAAAGAAAGATCCTTCGTTTCACTCAGGATGACAAAAAGGGCGAACGCCGTTCGCCCCTACTAACAACCTCTTCCGTTTGTCATTCTGAAGGAGCGATTAGCGACTGAAGAATCTTTTTTTTGATAAAGAAAGAGCTTTCGTTTCACCCAGGATGGCACAATGAAAAAAGGGCAGGTCTTCAGGCCCGCCCTTTTTAGCTTTAGTCATACCCGCGAAAGCGGGTATCCAGGAAAAATCTGAATCCTGGATTCCCGGTCAAGCCGGGAATGACGAACCGGTGAAATTCAAATCTTTATACTTTTTGAAACCCTGCTTTTTTTACTTCCCTTCCCTCTTCGACAGCTCCTTGTAAACTTTTTCCGTCATCGGGGTCGGTATGCCGAACTCCTTGCCGGTCTTCAGCACATAACCGGTAATCACTTCCAACTCGGTCTGCGAATTTTTCTCGAAATCGCGCTGCATCGATGTCTTTGTCCCGTGCGGGAATGCGGCGACCTTGTCCATGGTCTGCTTGACCACATCCGGCGGGAATCCCACCTTTTTAGCCCGGGCGACCGCTTCAATCTCTTTCAGCACGCCTTCCAGGAACTTCTTGTCTTCCGGTGAATCCAGGATTTCCCCGAACGTCTTGCCGAAATAAGAGGTCAGCCCCGCCATAGAGCTGATGAAGATATATTTTGTCCACAGCGCCAGGTCGATATCACCGACCAGATCGGCCTTTATGCCGGCATCCCGCAGCAGCTTTTCGATCGGGCGGTAATTTTCGATTTTACCGGCATCCTGCGGCCCGAAGATAATCTGGCCTGAGCCTCCGGCATGCTTCACCGCTCCCGGCCCCACGATGCTGGACCCGATGTAGACAAGCCCGCCAAGGACATCCGCCTGGGGGAGAACCGCCTTGATCCTTTCCGTTATATCCACCCCGTTGAGAAGCGGGATAATGACCGTTTTCGGCCCGGTATTTTTCCTGATCTGCTCCGCCGCCTTTTCCAGGCCGTAGCTCTTGACGCAGAAAAGGACCAGGTCAAACACCCCGAGGCCTTCAGTGTTGTCCGTTGCGATATCGGGAACTGCCGTGAATTCCTCGTTCGGCGTGGTCAGCTTGAGGCCGTTCTTTTTAATGGCCGTCAGGTGCTCGCCGCGCGCGACAAACACAACCTGGTGCTCTTTTGACCCGGCATATTTCCGGGCCAGCAATCCCCCGAAAACTCCGCCCACTCCGCCTATACCAATTACGGCTATTTTCATTTCATACCTCATCATAATGTATTGAGCCAAGACCTTACTAGAGTCGGCATTTTTTTTCTATGCGGATTTTAAAGCCGGTTTCAAGCCGGCCTGCCCCTGCCTGCTTTCCGCGCAATTACGGCAACGGCCAGCACGATTAAAATGGTAACGGCCAGCCAGGCCGCTCCTTTGCCGGGCTGATATGCCGTCTTCGCAACCGGCGCCGCAGCCGCCGAGCCGGAATAAACGGGGACCATCCAGGAAAGGAAATACGATTGCATGTAAGCGAGCAGTCCGATGAGGGCCGTCAGGAATACGGAGTGTTTGACCGTAAACCGGAAGATATCGCTTTCATGGCCCACCAGCCCTGCCGCAGCAGTTGCCACCGAGAGGGACTGCGGCGATATCATTTTGCCGCACACCCCCCCGGAGCTGTTGGCTGCAACCGTGATCACCGGGTCCACTCCGACCCGCGCGGCTGTGACCTCCTGGAGCTTGCCGAAAAGGGCGTTCGCGGACGCGTCCGACCCGGCCATGAAGACGCCGATCCACCCCAGGAACGCCGCAAAGAAAGGAAACAGCGGTCCGGTGAGCGCGAAGGCGCTGCCGAGCGTTATCGCCATCCCGGAAAAATTCATTATATATGCAAAGCCCAGGATGGAAGATATCGTCACAATGGGCCACTTCAGGGTCGCCACGGTCTGCGCAAATACCGCCGCGGCAG
>CAZKYN010000121.1:0-9769 GCA_964556675.1 uncultured Syntrophaceae bacterium | reverse complement strand
ACATTCTAAAGCTCCTGTTGGACGTAAATACGTCTGTTTTCAGCCTTTTTGCTGAAATTTATAAACAAGTACTGGACTGGCTGATTTCTTTCGGAAATGCTTTCGGAGGAGGTCTTTTTGATGGAATAGTATAATGAATTTAACAAGTTATCAACGTATTGCCGACGATCCGCGCGATTATGCCTCATGCGTACTATATTGTCAAGGCCAATCATTAAAAAAATTCAGGATTTACTGGATTATCAGGGGGGATCCTGCGGCGGGCATCACTCGATTTTCTTGCGTATCTCCCCCCACACTGCATCTTTGCCTTCGCCTGTTTTCGCGGAAAAGAATATGAGTTCATGCTGCTCAACCCCGAGGGCTTTCCTGATCACGGCGGACTGCCTGTTCAGTTCGCTGCGGGACAGCTTGTCGGCTTTGGTGACAACGAGGAGAAAGTCATTGCCGAAGGTCTTGAGCCAGTCAATCAGCTGCAGGTCTCCGTCAGAGGGTGTCCTGCGGCTGTCGAGGAGAAGGATAACCAGCTTCAGGTTGGGTCTGTTCCGCAGATAGCTCTCCACCATGGGCCCCCATTCCTTCCGGGTTGCGAGCGGCACCTTGGCAAAGCCGTACCCCGGCAGATCGACAATGCCCAGGTTGCCGTTGAGCAGGAAGAAGTTGACCAGGCGAGTCTTGCCCGGAGTCGCGCTTGTTGCAGCGAGTTTCTTCCGGTTGGTAAGGACATTTATCAGGGTTGATTTGCCCACGTTCGAGCGGCCCGCAAATGCCACCTCCGGGAATGTAGCAGGTGGGTATTGTGCCGGCGCCTTGGCGCTTTTTATAAATTGGGCTGATTTGATCTTCATAAAAACGAACCGGACCCTGGCCTGTATTTATTCAAAAGATATTCCGTATTTGTCCAGCTTCCTTTCGAGAGTCGGACGGGAGATGCCCAGCGCCTCGCAGATTTCCCCTTTATTCCTGCCGATCTTTTCAATGACCCGCCTGATGTGGATCTCCTCCATTTGATCAAGGGTCAGGACGGGCCTGTCGCTCTCCCGGGCGTCGATTCCAGCCCCGGCTGCTGCCTTGGCCGAGCCGGTCAGATTGGGGAAATCTTCTTCCACAAGCACGCTTCCCTTGGCGACAACGGCCGCCCTTACCAGCAGGTTTTCGAGTTCCCGTACATTGCCCGGCCATTCATATTTCATGAATATGTTCATCATCTCTTTGGAGACCCCGGCGATTTTCTTGTGCAGGTCGCGGTTTATTTTCTTGATCAGGTATTCAATCAGCAGGGGCATGTCCTCCCGTCTCTCCCGAAGCGGCGGTATGTTAATGGTCACAATATTGAGCCGGTAATAAAGGTCATCCCTGAATTTGCCCTCGGACACCATGGTCTTGAGGTCCTTGTTGGTGGCGGCTATTATCCTGGCGTTTACCTTCACCCGGTCTTTCCCGCCCACGCGCTCAAATTCCATCTCCTGCAAGACCCTCAGCAGTTTTGCCTGAAGATTGAGGGACATTTCGCTGATCTCGTCGAGAAATACTGTGCCGAACCTGGCCAGCTCGAATTTTCCGAGTTTCTTGTTTATGGCCCCCGTGAACGAGCCCTTTTCGTGCCCGAAAAGTTCCGATTCCAACAGGGTGTCCACTATTGCCGAGCAGTTCACGGCAATGTACGGTTCACTTGCGGAAGTGTTATTATGGATCACCTTGGCTATCAGTTCCTTGCCCGTGCCGCTCTCTCCCTGGATAAGGACTGTGGTCCTGCTCTGCGACACGACTCCTATGATCTTGAATATCTCGCTCATGGACTTTCCGGCGCCGATTATGTCCCCCACCTTGAAGCTGCGGGAGGGCTCCATTAGCAGCCCATTGATCTTTTTCTCCATCTCGGAGCTCTTCAGCGCCTTCTGGATCGCTATATCCAGCTCGTCGATATTTATGGGCTTGTGGATGTAATCGAACGCTCCCTCTTTCATGGCCCGGATTGTCGTTTCCATGTCGTGGTGGGCCGTTATCATGATCACCTTGGCAGTGTTGTCGTGCTCGTCCTTGAGGTCCTCGAGCACTGTAAAGCCGTCAATGTCGGGCAGTCTTATATCAAGGATGATGAGGTCCGGCGATATCTGAACGGCCTTGTTCAGACCGTCCGTCCCTGTATTTGCCGTGAAAACCTCGTATCCCTCTTCAGTCAGATACAGTTCGAGCGTCTCACAAATCGATTTCTCGTCGTCTATAACCAGGATCTTTGCCACCGTGTCGCCCCTTTTCAGAACCCAGCCGTGCTCCCCGCTTCAGACGACAGTAATTTGATAACGACTGTCGTCCCTTTTCCCTGGATACTTTTTATTTCAATCGTGCCTTTGTGCTGTTCAATTATCTTTTTGACCTGGGTAAGGCCCAGGCCCGTTCCGTATTTTTTCCTGGTGAAAAAGGGATTGAATACATGCGCCAGATCTTCGGGCGGTATCCCGCAGCCGTTGTCCTCAATGGTTATGCAGACATAATCACGCCCGCCGTTCTCCGGCAGGGATGTGCCGACCAGCAGCCTTCCGCCGATCTCCATGGCATCTATGGCATTGAGGTAGATATTTAAAAGCACCTGGCCCATCATGGCCTTGTCGATAAGGACTTCTGGCAGGTCGTCCTCCATCCTGACCTCTATCCTTATCTCTTTGTCCTTTATCTCTTTTTCCGCCATTCCCAGCGACTGGCCCAGGAATGGATTGATCAATACGGGCTTTCTCTCGGGCTCTATCGGACGGGCGAAAATGAGTATGTCGCTTACCAGCTTCTCCAGATGTTCCACCTCTTTTTGCGCTATCTTGAACCTCTTCTGGTCGTTGCCGGTTGGGTTCAATCTTTTCTCCAATATCTGCAGGCTCATTTTTATCGAAGACAGGGGATTTCTGACCTCGTGGGCTATTCCCGCCGAAAGCTGTCCGACAGCCGCGAGTTTCTGGCTCTCATAGAATTTCTGTTCAAGGTTCTTGAATTCCGTTATGTCCCTTTGCACGAAAATGAAGCGATCGGTATTTTTGATCGGCCGGGCGCTGATCAGCAGGTCCCTCATGCTGCCGTCCCTCGCAATTGCGCTCACCTCGAAAGGCTTGTAATTCCCCCTGGTGATCTCAGTCCATTGGCTTCGCAGCTTTTCGGTATTCTCTTCATCAAGGAAATCGGCAAAGTGCCTGCCCCTGAGCTGCTTCGGGTCATCCGTCCCGGAAAGCAGATCCTTGCTGGCATACCTGATGATGCCGTCGCCATCAAGGTCAAAGATCCTGTCAGGAGAGCTATCCAGTATTGACTGGAGATAATTGTTCATATCTTCGATGTCCCTGCGCAGCCTGATATTGACATCCAGTTCGTTTTTGAGGCTTTCCGCATACTCCTTGAGGTTAAGCTCCAGCTCCCTTTCGCGCGTTACATCCTGCAATGTCTCTACAGCGGCTATTATTTCGCCTTTTTCATCGTATATAGGGGCAGCCAGAAAATAGAGGTGACGGCGCTTTCCACCCAGGTTTTCATAATAATCGACTGCCTCGAATGCGCCCTTCACAACGGTGGAAGGCTGCATTTGCCTCTTTCCATAGTATTTTTTGAGGCCCTCCATATCATTGTCCACGATAACATCGGCAATTACGGAACGCTTCTCGTTGTAAAAAGGCTCGTACTGGCGGCTCGTGCCGATCATTTCCCTCCCTTCAAATCCGGTCAACTCCGTGCAGGCCTTGTTCCAGAGGATGATCTTATGATTTTTGTCGATGACAAATGTGGCTATGGGCGAACCTTCGATTATACCCTCGATCGTCCGCTTCAGGGTGATATTTTTGTTCAGTTCGTCATGGAGAGTGGCCGCGTAGTTCTTCAGGTCAAACTCCATTTCCTTTTCCCGCGAGACATCCTGGAGTGTTTCTATGGCGGCTATGACTTCGCCGTTTTCATCGTAAATGGGCGCCGCGAGGAAATAAAGGTGCCGGCTCCGTCCGCCCAGGTTTTCATAGTAATCGCTGGCCTCGTAAGCACCTTCTATAATCGCATGGGGCTGTACTTCTTTTTCGCCGTAGAACCGGTTGAGACCATGTTCAAGGTCCTGATCAACAATGATATCGGCAATGACCGGCCGTTTCTCGGGATAGAACGGAATCCACTGGTTATCCGTTCCGATCATGTTTTCGCCCCGGAGCCCCAGCAGTTCCGTACACGCCTTGTTCCAGAATATTATTTTGTGGTTCTTGTCTATTACAAAGCTGGCGATGGGCGAGCCCTCTATTATACCTTCGATTTTCTTTTTCTCCCGTGCCAGGTCTTCCCGCCATTTTTCGCGTTCGCGCAGGAATTTGACCTCCTCTTCAAGCATAACCCTTCTGCGGCCTGAGGTGATCGTGACGGCGCTGCCTATAACCACCGCGATAATGAGGATAAAGGCCTCCAGCATGACTATCGACACAGTTTCCTTCATGTGCAGGAGCGCCGCGTTGTAATGTGTGCCTATTCCCACCCAAAGCTGAGCGTTCCCGAACTTGACGGGCGCGTGGGCGACAATGGTCTTGACCCTCTCCCCTTTTTCGTTCACCAGGAAGAGCTCTCCCTTGGTTTCCTCCTTTCCGAGAATGGCACCCTTGAGGTAACCCCTTTCGGAGTCACCGGCCACCTCCATCCGAACCCCGATCAGCTCAGGCCTGGTATGGAAGAGAATCAGCCCGGTCTCATCTATTATCCATGCATTCGAGCCGAACCCTTTCCGGAGCGGCTCAATGTTCCTCTCGACCAGGGGCGAGACCGTAAGCATGGCTGCCATAGTCCCCTTGACTTTCCGGCCGGCATCAAGCAGTGGGATAGCAATGATCACATGGCTTTTTTTGATTTGTCCCGAACTGTCCATGAAATCGTGGACTATGGTTCGTCCGGCAATCCTTGCCCGCTTTATGGCTATACTGAATTCATCACGGGCAGCCCTCGTCTCCTTTGTTTCAGGATAGATCTGGAGCCGCGAATCATCCCCGGCAGCCAGAAGATCGATCCTGCCGCCGAGGTCTTCATAGACGAGCTGCCTTTTCCGGTTCGGGGATAAGTTCCCATTTCCGGACTGCGTCCTTATGCTCCGCTCGACATCCGAAAAGAGGTCTTCGATCCCCGACACAATGATTTTTGCGAGAGCGAGTTGCTGGATATTAAACTGCTCGCCCATTTCTCTTTCCCGGGCATGGTAAATCAGGAGGGAAAAAAGGAGGATCATGGAAACCACAACGGCAGTGGTCAGCCAGACGGGGGATCTGATTTTCCTTAGCACTGATCCCATCAAATCCCCTTACTGGCCGTCTCGTTCGGACTTCTTGCGATTGCGGTCCTTTATAGCCATTATAACGTAAACACCAACAGCCGCCCCAACGGATATGAACAGCTTCGTCAGGCCGCTTTCGATGTTCAGGACCTTTTCACAACCGAACCACACAACCAGGTACGTAACAGCGGTCAAAATTTCCTGCATTCGGCAACCCCTTTTCTTTGGCAGGGCACCTGTCCTGCACCGAGCAGATATTACTGACAAACCCCAATAATTTCAACAAGAATCGTGCAGTTCAGCTGACAAAAGACATTGAAGCAGTTTGGCAATGGCCTATTTAATACAACGTTAAACATGTGTCCTTAAATTTAAAGAAATGTTAAAAATGGGTTCTTAAGAGGTTCAGCTCCGAAAAGTCCTAAATATCCGTTTAACAAGTGTTTCCATCGATTCAAATGAGAAGGTTTATTTGGCATGCTCGTTGCAGAAACGTCGGGCATCTTGAAAATTCAACCCTTTCTAAGTGACGCCGTTTGTGGTACTTGGAAAGGTAAGGAAACGAGAAAACTATTTGTGTGGAAAGGAGAGAAAAAGATGTTTAAGAAAATAGGAAAAAAATTGTTCACAACCCTTTCAGCAATGGCTGCTGTTCTGCTTTATTCGCCGCTGGCCCTTGCCGCGGAGTCCCTTCCTTCCGGAGAATCGATGATTAAGGTTATTTTCACAGTTGGAGCCATGGTGGGCGCAGGCTTCGCGATCGGTCTCGGAGCAATCGGAGCGGGCGCCGGTATCGGCAGCGCGTGTAACGGAGCATGCCAGGCAGTTGGGAGGAATCCCGGAGTCCAGGGCAAGATCATGACCGTCATGCTGGTAGGTATGGCCATGGCCGAGTCGGTTTGTATTTACGCTCTTGTCGTAGCTCTCATCCTTCTGTATGCTAACCCCTACATGCGTTTCTTTTTGGGTTAATTACGGTTAAATTAACTTAAAAAATCTAACAACCGTTAGGGGGGAAAGGAAATGACAGAAGTCAAAAAAGATAAGCAGATATTTACTGTGGCAAGGGTTTTCTTCCTGCTTATTGTACTCCCCTTATCACTTATGGCTATTCTTATCGCCAATGGCATGTTTAAGTTAGGGATTACAGCAAAGGAACGGGCGGTTACTGTTCTTGATCAAAAATCACAGGAAGAAATAAAAATACGTGCCATAAACGTGGCGGATGAGGTTGCCAATTTCCTTACAGAGAGAAGGAAGGACCTGTTTATAGCAACGATTCTGCCCGCAAGCGAATCCGCTTACAAGCAGTTCCTCAGTGAAAACAAGAGGAATGTCTGGGTCAAAGAGAATGATAAGATAAACCAGGTATCGGTTCCTCTTTACACTGAAATGGCCTTGATCGACAGAGCAGGAAACGAGGTCATAAAAATTTCGAGCGGAAATGTGGTTCCGAAATCCAAATTATCAAAAGTCGGCAATGATTATTTTTCAAAGGCCAAGAGCCTCAATAAAGGCGAAGTTTATATTTCTCCGGTGAGCGGTTTATACGTCAACCGGTTTGAGTTTGAAAAGGGCAAGAGGTTCAACGGCACCCTGAGGCTCTCAGCACCGGTTTTCGGGCAGCAAGGTCTCACGGGCATTATTACTCTGGCCTTGGATTACAGGCACCTGGCGGGATTCACCGATCACATCATCCCGACCCAGCAAGGCTATGTTTATGAAGCAGATGCCGCAAGCGGCAATTATGCCTATATGGTCGACTGGAGAGGGTTCTGCATCTCGCACCCGAATGACTACCATGTAGAAGGCCAATTTGCAGACGGAACACCGGTTCCTCCGCTTACCAAAGACAACTACGAAGAGCAGATAAAGAAGGGCCAGGAAGTCCTGGACTTCAATCTGCTCGGTTTCCTGGATCCGGCCCTGCCCGAAATAGCCAAACAGGCCCAGGCGGGCAATTCCGGAGTAAAAGAGTACAAGTTCGGCGGTCACACCAAGTTTGTCGCCTATGCGCCCATCAAGTTCGCGGCAAAGGACATCAAGACGTTCGGCTGGGTGGGAATGGGTGTTGATGTGGAGAAATTCAATGAGCTGGCGATGGCGACTTCCAAGAACATCGAAAAGGAAGCCAAAGCCTGGTCTACAACGATCATTCTGATCCTCGGAATATCGATAATCCTGCTGTTCGCGATTTCGGCGCTGCTGGCTAGGGGTATCTCCCGGTCAATCGCCCAGGAAGTCCCGGAAGGTTCGCAGGAAGTCGTAGATTATTATGAAGATGAAGAAGACAAATAAATTTTCTGAAAATTAAGAAGCGGGGGCCGGGTTTTTCCCGGCCCTTTTTTTATTCTCAATCCCCATTCCTTCACTCGAGCCCTTCTCCGGTAAAGAGTTGAGGATCAGAGGGAGAGAGCGTCTCGAAGCGCTTGCCGGCTGTCAGATTCTAATTGACTTCCCCCCGTATAATTGTTAGTTTTTTTGATGATCTACATTGTAAGTTTTTAAAAACGTTAATAAAATCAGGAGGTCACAATGCAAGATAAACTGATCCTGTGGTTTAATGAGATCGAGTTGAAAGATCTCGCTCAGGTAGGAGGGAAGAACTCCTCTCTGGGCGAAATGATACGGGAACTCACCTCAAAGGGGGTGCGGATCCCGGACGGTTATGCCGTCACTGCGGCTGCCTACAGATATCTGCTTGAATCAGCGGGCATCACGGCTGAAATCAAGGAAATCCTCTCCGACTTAGACACTCATGATGTTGAGAATCTTGGCGAGAGGGGCAAAAAGATCCGTTCCCTTATCTACAACGCGGAGCTTCCCAAGGACCTCCGGGCGGAGATTATCGCCGCTTACAAGAAACTGTGCGACGAATACGGGGAGAATGAGACGGACGTGGCGGTAAGGAGTTCGGCTACTGCTGAAGACCTTCCCGATGCCAGCTTCGCCGGGCAACAGGAGACCTTTTTGAACGTGCGCGGCGAAGAAGCCCTGATTGATGCCTGCAAGCGCTGTTTTGCGTCACTGTTCACGGATAGAGCCATTTCCTACCGTGTTGATAAGGGCTTCGATCACATGGCCATCGCCCTCTCCATCGGTGTCCAGAAGATGGTCCGCTCCGACCTGGCCTCCTCGGGCGTGATCTTCTCTATCGATACCGAATCCGGTTTCAAAGACGCCATCCTGATCACGGGATCTTACGGCCTGGGCGAAATGGTCGTGCAGGGCACGGTGAACCCGGACGAGTTCTTCGTGTTCAAGCCAACCCTGAGAAAAGGTTTCAAACCCATAATCCAGAAGAAACTCGGAACCAAGGAGATCAAAATGATCTATGCCTCCGAGGGCGGCGAATCCACCAAGAAAGTGCCGGTCCCGGAAAAGGACAGAAAAGTATTCTGTGTTACCAACGATGAAATACTTACGCTTGCCAAATGGACGATGATTATCGAAGATCACTATTCCGAAAAGGCGGGCTATTTCAAACCTATGGATATCGAATGGGGCAAGGACGGGCGGACAGGGGAGCTCTTCATACTCCAGGCGAGACCGGAGACGGTCCAGTCACAGAAAGATATCAATGTACTCGAAACTTACGTCCTGCTCGAATCTAAAAAACCCCTCGTCAGCGGAACCGCTGTGGGATCAAAGATCGGATCGGGCCCCGTAAATATCATCGAGAATGTCTCGGCCATTAAAGACTTCAAGAAAGGGCAGGTGCTCGTGACGGACATGACCGACCCCGACTGGGAGCCGATCATGAAGATCGCCGCCGCCATTGTCACCAACAAGGGCGGCAGGACCTGTCATGCGGCGATCGTCAGCCGCGAGTTAGGTGTCCCTTGTATTGTGGGGACCGGTGAAGGCACAAAGGCCCTTAAAAATGCAAAAGAGGCCACGGTTTCCTGCTCTGAAGGGGAGATCGGCAATGTCTATGAAGGTCTGCTGAAATATGAAGTCCAGAGAATCAACCTTCAGGACATGAAACGGCCCAAAACCAAGATAATGATGAACGTGGGCAACCCCGATATAGCCTTTAATATTGCCGGAATTCCAAACGACGGCGTCGGCCTGGCCCGGCTTGAGTTCATCATCAACAATATCCGCATCCATCCGCTTGCCCTCATTGAGTTTGACAAAGTCAAGGACGCCGCCATCAGGAAAGAGATCGAAACAATGACTCTGGGCTATGAAACGAAGAGCGATTTCTTCGTGGATAAACTGGCGCAGGGAGTGGCGAAGATCGCGGCAAGCTTCTACCCGAATGACGTTATTGTCAGGATGAGTGATTTCAAGAGCAACGAATATGCCAATCTGGTTGGCGGGTCGTTCTTTGAGCCGCAGGAAGAAAACCCGATGATCGGCTGGAGGGGGGCTTCCCGATATTATGACCCCAAGTACAAGGACGGGTTTGCCCTGGAGTGCAAGGCGATGAAAAAGGTCCGCGAGGAAATGGGCCTGACCAACGCCTGGGTCATGATTCCGTTCGTGCGCACC
>CAZKYN010000120.1:0-9823 GCA_964556675.1 uncultured Syntrophaceae bacterium | reverse complement strand
ACCCTGCGAATCTGGAGTGCGGGCTGCTCGACCGGCGAGGAGCCGTACACCATTACCATGGTCCTGAAGGAAATCGCGTTTTCCCATCCTGTCGACTTCAGCATCTGGGCAACCGATATCTCCACGCGTGTCCTGAAGACCGCGGTGGCCGGAGTCTACCCCGAGGAGAGGATCCAGAAGATCCCCCAGGAACTGGTCCGGAAATATTTCCTGAAAGGCAAAGGCAGCTGGGAGGGATATTACCGGGTCAAGGCGGAGCTGAAACAGCACATCGAATTTGCCCGCTTCAACCTCAAGGAGAGCCTGCCGGGGCGGGAGCGGTTCGATATGATTTTCTGCCGCAACGTGATGATCTATTTTGACAAGGACATGCAAAAGCAGCTCGTGAACAGGTTTTATCACTGCCTCGAGGACGGCGGGTATTTCTTCGTGGGGCACTCCGAGAGCCTGACAGGGTTGAACCACCAATACAGGTATGTTGAACCAAGCGTTTACAGAAAATAGAAAATTATGGCGGACCAGGTAGTAGGCATTTCAGATTTCAAGGTGAGCAGTAACAGGGACGACGTGCTTGTCACTTACGCGCTCGGGTCCTGTATCGGGGTCTCGGTATACGATCCCGTGGCCGGCGTGGGCGGCCTGCTGCATTTCATGCTTCCCGATTCGGCGCTGGACCAGAACAAGGCACGGGAGAGCCCTGCCATGTTTGCCGACACCGGCATACCCCTGCTGTTCAAGGCCTGCTACAGGCTGGGCGCCGAAAAGAAGCGGATGATCGTGAAAGTGGCGGGTGGGGCCAGCATCCTCGACGACACGAATTACTTCCGGATAGGCCAGAAGAACATTACGGCGCTGAGGAAGATTTTCTGGAAGAACAACGTGCTGATCGATAAAGAGGATACGGGCAAAAACCACAACCGCACGATAAGGCTCAGCATTGCCGACGGCAAGGTCCTGGTGAGAACTGCGGGATCTTTGATGGTGGAACTATGACCGATATCGCGCTCGTGCTGAAATCAATAGAAAGTATCCCGGCGTTCCCAATGACTGTGCACAGGATAAACCAGGTGATGAGCGATCCCGATTATTCCAGCTCCAGGCTGGTCGAGATCCTCCGGCTGGACCAGGCTGTGACGGCAAACCTGCTCAGGATGTGCAATTCAGCTTACTTCGGCAGCCGCCGCCGGATCAGCACGCTCAACGAGGCGGTCATGTTCCTGGGCCAGGAGAATATAATGCGGGCCGTCAACGCCGCCGGGGTCGCCACCCTGTTCAGGACGGCCGACGGATACGGCGTTACTTCCTCCGACCTTTGGAAACACTCGGTGGGGGCCGCCCTCATGTCGCAAATAATATCGCGCCGGGTCTGCCAGCGGGAGGACCCTGTGCTCTTCACGGCCGTCCTCATGCATGATATCGGCAAGATAATCCTGGGCCAGTTCGTAAACAAGTCGTACCGGAAAATAAACGCCCTCGTGCAGCTTCACGGATACTCCTTCCTCAAGGCGGAAGAGGAGGTAATCGGCATCAATCATGCGGAGCTGGGCGGCAGGATAGCCAAGAAATGGAATTTTCCGCAGACGATCTGCGATGTCATTACTCACCACCATCACCCCGACCGGATGGAAAGCAAGGGGCAGACGGCGCCCTGGGTGGCCCATCTGTCGGACCAGGTATGCCTGATGATGGGGGTCGGCGGGGGTTCGGACGGCCTTGCATACCAGGGGTTGAGAGAGGTCATAACCCTTTTCAATCTCAGGCCGAAGGACCTTGAGCATTTCATGATGCTCCTGAACCAGGAAATGGCACAGGCCGAGGAAATACTTGAAGCCGTCAAATAGATAGCAGGGGAATTTCGCATGTCATTCAATATCCTGATTGTTGATGATTCGAACTCGATGCGGGCCGTGATCAAGAAGATCATTTCCATATCGGGGTTCAAAATGGACCAATGCTACGAGGCGGCAAACGGCAGGGAGGCTTTGGAGGTGCTTGCGAAGAACTGGGTCGACGCCATCATAACCGACATAAACATGCCGGAGATGAACGGCCTCGAACTGCTGGAGCGCCTGCACCAGGACGAGATGCTCAGCCGGATACCCGCCATAGTCGTATCGACGGAGCGCAGCGAGGAAAGGATCGAAGCCGTCATGGTGAAAGGGGCCAAAAGCTTCATCAAGAAACCGTTCCTTCCCGAAGAGATCAGACGGCAGCTTTACAATATTCTGGGGGTAAAACATGAAGGCGGATATAGCGAAGATCAAGGGACATCTGACGACTGCGATTTTTGAAACCTTCGAGAAAATGTTCTTCGTTTTCCTGGAGCTTTCTCCCGAGCCGCTGCAGACGGCGCGGCCGGCCTACTGTGCCGCCGCCGGGATCAGCTTCAAAGGACTCCTCAACGGGTCGATGACGATCCTCTTCAGCAGGGAGATCATCAATGCCATGGTCTGCAACCTCCTGGGGCTCCGGGAAGAGGAAATAACGAAGCAGCACCTGGAAGATTGCGCCAAGGAAAGCATAAACATCGCGGGTGGCAGCTTTCTTGCATACCTTGAATCGGAAAGGGCCATAGATCTTTCAATACCGGCGTTTTACCCGGACGTGAAAAATATAGCGCCCCTTTCCGGACAAAATTCCGTCACCCTTTTCTTCGAATCGGATAACGGATGCCTTGAAGTAAGAATGGCTGTTCAAAATGCGGGCTGAGCATGGTCGAAAACGGTCTCAAAATCGAAGAATATTTCCTGAGACCCGGATTTATTTTTCTGAGCAGGACGCCGATAATAATTTCATCGGTGCTCGGCTCGGCGGTGGCGGTTTCTTTATGGGATGAGAAATCCTGCCTGGGGGGGCTGGCGCATTATCTTTACCCGCTGTCGGTCCGGAAACAGGAGGCAACCGCCCAGTACGGGGACGCGGCCATCCTCCACCTTTCAAGGATGTTCAGGGAGGAAGGCTCGGCCAAATCCGACATAAAGGCCCAGATTTTCGGGGGGGCTGCAACGGACGAGAGCCAGTGCAAGCGGGTGGCCGAGAGCAATATCGCGACAGCCCGGAGGATCCTGGGCCGGCTCGCGATCAAGATCGTCTCGGAGGACGTAGGCGGGGACATGGGGCGCAAGCTGGTATACAACTCCAATTCCAACGAGGCTATTGTGTACAAGGTGAAGAAGCTCCGCGGGGGCGACTGGTATCCATATTCGAATGAGGGCAGGGCCAAATAGGGCTGGAGCATGAGCAAAATAAAAGTTCTCGTTGTTGACGACTCGGCCATAGTCAGGAAGATTTTCGCCGAAGAGCTCTCCAGGTTCAGGGATATCGAGGTGGTCGGAACGGCCCCCGACCCCTATGTCGCGAGGGACAAGATACTGATGCTGAAGCCTCAGGTGATAACCCTCGATATCGAAATGCCGAGGATGGACGGCCTGACGTTCCTGCGCAAGCTGATGATGTACTATCCCCTGCCGGTCATAATCGTCAGTTCCCTGCCGCCGAAGGGCGGGAAGCTGGCGATGGAAGCCATCGAGAGCGGCGCCGTGGACGTGGTGGCCAAACCCGGCAGCGCCTATTCCGTCGGCGACATGAGCGGGCAGCTGGCGGAAAAGATCAGGGCGGCCGCCCTGGTGAGGGTTTCCAAAAAGGGCCCGGAAAAGGCCCAGCTCCAGAAACCGGAACCCCTCAAGGCCCTCGCCCAGACGACCAACAAGATAATCGCCATCGGCGCGTCGACAGGAGGGACCGAAGCCCTGAAAGCCGTGCTGACGAAAATGCCTCCCAATTCCCCCGGCATTGTAGTGGTCCAGCACATGCCCGCCAATTTCACGACGGCCTTTGCCGACAGGCTCAATAGCATGTGCAGCATTTCCGTCTCGGAGGCCCGCAACGACGAGACTGTCGTGCCCGGGAAGGCCCTTATCGCACCCGGCAATTTTCACATGATCATGCGCCGCAGCGGGGCGAGATACTATGTCGAGGTGAAGGACGGCCCCATGGTCCATCACCAGAGGCCGGCCGTGGACGTCTTATTCAAGTCCGTGGCGCGATATGTGGGAGCCAATGCCGTGGGGGTCATCCTGACGGGCATGGGCGCGGACGGCGCCGAGGGCATGCTGGAGATGAAAAAGGCCGGGGCCATGAACATCGCCCAGGACGAAAAGTCGTGCGTGGTTTTCGATATGCCGAAAGAGGCGATCAAGCTTGGGGGCGTGGATAAAATTGTGCCTCTCGAACAGGTGAGCAATGAAATTCTGAAGATGGTGGGATCATGAACGAGAAAGTGATCAATCTGATTGACGGCATGACTGCCGATTTCATGCTGATGGACGAAACCGCTATAGATGTGCCTACGGCCGGACTGCTTCTCAACAGGCTCGAACCGGTCATCGAGGAGGCGCGCCTGATCAAATCCGGCGCCCTGGAAGGAGTTTCCGCCGGATTGACCACGCTTCTCGAACAGGCCCTCCTGGATGCGATCAGCAATGACAAAAAAGCCGTGGCCGTGCTGGGGAAGGGCGTCGCCCTGTTGCAGGATATCTGTTCGGAGATCAGGAACACGGGATCGTTTGCCGGCAACCCGGGGCCGTTCATGACCGAGCTGGCGGGCATTATCGGCCGGGAAGCAATGCCGCAGGTGGACGGGCTTGCCGCGGAGCCGGCTCCGGTCGCGGAAGAGGCAGGCGCCGCCCCGGCCGCCCCGGAAATGAGCCTTGAGGACCAGATCAAGGCCGTCCTGGCCCAGATCTCCGGGGAGGTTGACGCCGTATCTTCGGACACGCCCGCCGAAGGGGCTCAAAGTTTTGAACAGGTCGAGACGGCCCCCCCCGAGCCCCAGACTACGGCGCAAACAGACCCCGAGCCGGTCCGCCCGCCGGCGCCGCACCCGGAGCCCGCAGAGGTGGAGGAAATCCGGGATGAATCCCTCCTCAAGGATTTCATCATTGAGGGCCTCGAATACATCAACGAAATAGAAATCAATATCCTCAACCTGGAGCAGAATCCCGAGGACAAGGAAGTCGTTAATGCCATTTTCCGGCCGTTTCATTCCGTTAAGGGGGTGGCGGGCTTTCTCAACCTCGACATGATCAGGGACCTGGCGCACAGCCTCGAAAACCTGCTGGACAAGGTGCGCAACGGCGAGCTCGAGGTCACATCGAGCATAATCGATATCATTCTCGACGGGGCCGACATCCTCAAAGCGCTGATCGAAAACCTCAAACAGGACAGCTCCGGGGAGTGTTCGGAATTCGAAGAGCAGGTCAGGGACATGCACGAGCGGGCCAAAAAAGCCCTGGAAGGGCCCGAGCCTGAAAAGATAAAAAAGCTCGGCGACATCCTCGTGGAGGACAGGGTCATTACTGAAAAGGCGCTCAAGGAAACGCTCGAAAAGGCTGTGGACCCGCCCAGGAAAATCGGGGAGGCTCTGATATCGGAAGGGAAAGCCACACCGAAGCAGGTCTCGCAGGCGCTGCGCAAGCAGAGCACTCAGGCCGCCGACGCCGCATCCATCCGCGTGGACACGGGCAAGCTCGACGACCTCATCGACATGGTGGGGGAACTCGTGATCACCCAGTCCATGATCAAGCAGGACAGGATCATCCAGCAGTATGCCGATAAGAAGCTGGCCCGGAACCTCGCCCAACTCGCGAGCATAACCTCGGAACTGCAGAGGACGTCCACCAGCATGAGGATGATCCCGATTAAGCAGACATTCCAGAGGATGTCGCGCCTGGTCAGGGATCTTTCAAAGGCTTGCGGAAAGAGCGTCAACGTGGTACTCACCGGCGAAGATACGGAGATCGACCGGAATATGGTCGAAGAGATTTACAACCCCCTCGTCCACCTGGTCCGCAATGCGATCGACCACGGGATCGAGACCCCCCAGGAAAGGGCCGGCGCCGGAAAGCCGGAGATCGGGCTGCTTACACTGAAGGCGTATCACCGGGGCGGCACGATCGTGATCGAAATCGGGGACGACGGCAAGGGGCTCGACAAGGACAAGATAGCCGCTAAGGCCATGAGCACCGGGTCGATTGACTCGCTCAGCGGCCTGACGGACCAGGACATTTACAAGCTGATTTTTCTCCCCGGCCTCTCGACGGCCGCCAGGATCACCGATGTTTCCGGCCGCGGGGTGGGGATGGACGTCGTCAAGCAGGCCATTGAAAAGCTCAGAGGCAAGATCGAGATCCAGAGCACGCCGGGGAAGGGCACGACCTTTACAGCGAGCTTCCCCCTGACTCTTGCAATTATAGACGGCATGATCGTCAGAGTGGGAGAGGAAAGGTACATAGTGCCGACGAGCGCGGTGCGGCAGCTGCTGCGCCCCGAGCAGGAAAGATACAGCAGCGTGGTGAACAAGGGCGAGATGATCAACGTGAGGGGCAAGCTCATGCCGCTGGTGAGATTGCACAGCCTGTTCTCGATCGAGCCCCAGTACAGGCAGCCTTGGGAGGCGCTTGTCATGGTCATGGACAGCGACGGAAAATCGAAGTGCGTCATGGTCGACGAGATCCTCGGCAAGGAGGAAGTGGTCGTGAAAGGACTGAGCGAGGGCGTGAGGTCCTGCAGGGGGGTTTCGGGGGGGGCCATACTAGGCGACGGCAATATCGGCCTGATCCTCGACCCCGAAGGGCTGTTCGATTTGAGCGAATCGATGTAAATTGCCTTTTTCCATCTCATTTCAGGAGAATATATAATGGCAGATATCAACAAGAAGATGACAATCCTGATAGTCGACGATTTCGCGACGATGAGAAAGGTGATCAGGAACCTTTTGAAACAGGTTGGATACGAGAACATCATGGAGGCGGACAACGGGGAGGCGGGCCTTGCCGTCCTGAAGTCCCATAAAATAGATTTCGTCATTTCGGACTGGAACATGCCCGTCATGACCGGGCTCGATCTGCTCAAATCGGTGCGGGCCGATGCCGATATATGCAAAACCCCATTTCTTATGGTCACGGCGGAAGCGCTCAAGGAGAACGTCGTGGCGGCGGTGAAAGCGGGGGTGAGCAACTATATCGTGAAGCCGTTCACCGCCGAAGTCCTCAATGAGAAAATCGAGAAGATAATTGAAAAGCTTTAAAAAATAATCTGGGAAGGAAAGCAGCAGGCAACATGATGGACGTCAGGTATATAAATCCGTTTCTCGAAGGCACAATTGAAGTTCTTAAAACGATGGCTTTTCTCGAACCGCGGCCCGGAAAACCTTTTCTGAAAACCGGCAACAACGCACAGGGCGACATCACGGGCATTATCGGTCTGACCGGAAAAGTGAAAGGCTCCCTGGCCCTGACCTTCTCGGAAGAATGTATCCTGAAGATAGTCTCCAACATGCTCGGCGAGGACAAGACAAAAATCGACCCGGAAACCAAGGACGCAGTCGGCGAGATCACGAACATGGTGTCCGGGGTGGCGAGGAAGAAACTCGAAGCCCTGGGACTGCAGGTTTTCGCCGCCATACCGACAGTTGTCTCCGGAAAAGGGCACTCCGTATCGCACGTTCTGGGCGGGCCCAGTCTCATCATACCTTTCGAGACCGATTCAGGATCTTTTGTTGTGGACGTATGTATGAAATGAGGCGCTGCTTCATTGCGGGGCGGACGATAAAAGGCAGGGCCGCTGACCCTGCCTTCATTTAATTCCGATCAGATGGTCTTGCTTATCTGGACTCCTTTCTGATCCCGGCGAGCCCTAAAAGGCCGAAGCCGAGAAGCAGCATTGAAGCGGGCTCCGGAATACCCGGTCCCGAATGCCGATTTGAAACACTCCGCCCAATGCTGTCCGGACGCCTTTTTGTAAGCCCAGCAACTCCGCAATATTGTCTTTAGTTCTAAATATCTGAATAATCACTATTTTTTCCGAATATGCGAGCGTACCTGTCATTTTGATTGTCGAATTTTCCGACCTGACCCATGCTTTGGGGCAAAAAGAATAATCGTCTCAATGAGATATGTTCAATTAAAGGCTACAGGGAAAACCGGGGAAAACAAGATCCTCCGGAATAAAAATTCTGCCGGCGCGAGTTGCCCGGGGAAATTTCTACATAACGCAATGAGCGCCCGTGAAGAGAAAAGCGCCCATGCAAAAATTGTTTTGTTGATTATCCCCGCCGGTTATAATATGTGTTAACACAAAAGAAAATTCCGTGCGGAATTCTTGGACTTCATGGCACCATGCACCTGAACCTTCTGACGCTGAAATTCTCCGGGGATTCGTTACACCTCGAGCCGCTGTTTGAGAACCGCAATTTCCGCGATTCCCTCTTCCAGAACCGCGCCGCGCTGATCATTGGGGGAATCTTCTATTCGGCTTTCGGCATTCTCGACATGCTGATCATGCCGGAAATCAAGGGAGAGGCATGGCTGATACGCTTTGCCGTTATCGATCCCCTGATTGTTGTAATCCTCCTTTTTACATATACAGGATACTTTAAAAAATGCGTCAACCCTCTGCTTGCCGTCAGTACCATCACGGCCGGCGCGGGGATCATCTGGATGATAGTCATTGCCCCGCCGACTGTAAGCCACGCCTATTATGCCGGCCTGCTGCTCGTCTTTATCTGGAGCTACACCTTTGCCCGCATGACATTTCTCTGGGCCTCGTTCGCCAACTGGGTGATAGTGGCCCTGTATGAAATCGCGGCTTTCTGGGTATATCCGACGCCTCCGGCCGTCCTCTGGAGCAACAACTTTTTTTTCATCAGCGCGAACATCCTGGGGATGATCGCCTGCTATTCAATGGAATATCAGACCCGCCGCAATTTCTTCCTCACCCGGCAGGTGGAGATCGAGCGGGAGCATGTCAACAGCGTCAACCGGGAACTGGAAAGCAGGACGGCGGAGTACCAGATCGTGAACCGCATGCTGTCCCAGGAGATCGCCGACCGGGAGGACGCCGAGGATGCCCTGCGGATCAGTGAAGAGCAGTACCGGACACTCGTTGATTCCGCCAGCGACATCATCTTCCGCACGGACGGCAAGGGATACATTTCCCTGATCAACCCGGCGGCCCTGCGTATTACGGGATACCGGGAGAACGAGATCATCGGGAAGCACTATCTGGAATTGATGCACCCGGACATGGGGCATGACGAGGAGTCCACGAATATGTTCCTTGACCAGTTGAGGAACAAGGTCCTCAATACATATCTCGAATACCCGATTATCACGAAGCAGGGCTCCAAGGTCTGGCTGGGTCAGAGCACGCAGGTCGTAGTGAAAGACGGTAAGGTCCTGGGACTCCAGGCCGTGGCGCGCGATTTAACGGAGCACAAGAGGATGCAGGCGGAAATACTCGCCCTTTCCATCACGGACCAGCTGACCGGCCTTTACAACAGGAGGGGCTTTCTGGTGCTTGCCAACCAGCAGTTGAAGGTTGCCGCGCGAGACAAAAGCGAAATGCTGCTGTTGTTTGCCGACCTGGACTGCCTCAAGGAAATCAACGACAGGCTCGGCCACAAGGAAGGGGACAGGGCGCTGGTCGACACGGCTACGGTCCTCAAGCAGACATTGAGGTCTTCGGAAATTATTGCGCGCCTGGGAGGAGACGAGTTCGCGGCCCTTATAATTAATTCAAACGATGCCAACGTAGAGGCCATAACCGCCCGCCTGGAGTCCATGCTGGACGGGCTGAACAGCCGGGAAGACCGCAAGTACAGGCTCTCGCTCAGCGTCGGCTATTCGTGCTATTATCCGGAACAGCCGCGCTCCGTCGACGAGCTGATAGCATCCGCCGACCAGCTGATGTACGAGCAGAAGAAAAAAAAGAAAGAATCTTCCTCCCGTCAAGACTAGCTCAGATGCCCAACTTATTATGTGCC
>CAZKYN010000119.1:0-9900 GCA_964556675.1 uncultured Syntrophaceae bacterium | reverse complement strand
CGTTCAATGCTTCGGCGCCGCCGACGATGTCCATGAGCTCTTTCGTGATCTGCGCCTGTCTCGTTTTATTGAATGTAAGCGTGAGGCTCTGGATCATCTCGTCGCAGTTGCTGGTAGCGTTGTCCATTGCCATCATCCTGGCCGCATTCTCGCCCGCCGAAGTCTCGACAAGGGCTCTGTATAGCAACACCCGGATATACATGGGGAGAAGCCGGTTAAGCAGTTCCTCATCTGAAGGCTCGTAAGTGTAATCTACCCTCTTATCATCGGAAACGCTCTCCTCCTCGGCCAACGAGGGGATCGGCAGAAGTCTGACGACCTTGGGCCTTTGGATCGCGACGGAGGTGAATTCGCTGAAAATCATGTAGAGTTCATCGTATTCCTCGGAAATAAAAGAGGGAATAACGTCCTCGCCGACCCTGGAAGCCAAAGTCATATCGAATTTGCTGAAAACGTCGCTGTGGGCGCTGATGACTTTGACCTTGCGCCGGAAATAATCGTATCCCTTCCGGCCCACGGTGATCATCTGGACCTCTTTTCCCTGCTGGGTCTTTTCCCTGATGAACTTTTCCGCGGTTTTAATGACGTTTGTGTTAAACCCGCCGCAGAGCCCCCTGTCCGAAGTTACGACTATCAGGCGGATCCTGTTCGGTATTCTTACCGCAAGCAGGGGGTGCATGCGGGAATCTACCCGCAGCGCCAGGCTCATCAACACATCCATAAACTTCACGGCATAGGGCCGGAAGTTCTCCATTCTCAACTGCGATGAACGAAGTTTCGAGGCGGCCACCATGTTCATTGCCCTGGTGATCTGCTTCGTCTTCTGGACCGCAGTTATCTTTCTTCTTATATCTCTAAGTGCAGCCATTCAACTGACTCCCTTCGAAGCAAACCTTTTTAGGCGGCCACAAAGACCGTTTCAAACTCAGTCAGGGCATCCTTCATAGTCTTCTCCAGCTCCGGACTGATTACCTTTTTATCGTCGATTTCAGACAGGATTGCAGGGTACTTGCTCTCGACAAATGCGAGGAGTTGCGCTTCGTAATCCTTCAACCTGCTGATTTCCAGCTTATCCAAAAAACCTTTGGCGCCGGCAAACAGGACAACAACTTCCTGGCCCAGGGACATTGGTTTGTACTGAGGCTGTTTAAGAATTTCAACCAGCCGGACACCGCGCTCGAGCTGGGCTTGAGTGGCCTTGTCGAGGTCGCTTCCGAACTGCGCGAATGCCGCCATTTCCCTGTATTGGGCAAGCTCCAGTTTCAGGGTACCGGCAACCTGTTTCATCGCCTTCACCTGGGCGGCGCCGCCGACGCGGGAGACCGAAAGACCGACGTTGATAGCCGGCCTGATACCTGAATAAAATAAGCTGGGCTCCAGGTAGACCTGGCCATCCGTAATGGAAATAACGTTCGTGGGAATATATGCCGAAACGTCGCCGGCTTGCGTTTCGATTACCGGAAGGGCCGTTAGAGACCCGCTGCCAAGGTCCGGGCTGACGCGCGCCGCTCTTTCGAGCAGCCGCGAGTGATTGTAGAAAATGTCTCCGGGGAATGCCTCGCGTCCGGGAGGCCTTCTCAGCAGCAATGAAATCTGACGATACGCGACAGCCTGCTTGGAAAGGTCATCATAGCAAATCAGGGCATCCTGGCCATTATCCCGATAATATTCGCCGATGCTGCAGCCCGCGTAAGCGGCAATATACTGCAGGGTTGCCGGGTCGCTGGCGCATGCCGCAACAACACAGGTATAGCTCATCGCATCGTTCTTGCGGAGGGCCTCGACGACCTGCGCGACCGTCGATTTCTTCTGTCCGATTGCGACATAGATGCACTTAACGCCTGTATTTTTCTGACGGATTATGGCATCGATACAGATGGCAGTTTTGCCGATCTGGCGGTCGCCGATGATCAGCTCGCGCTGCCCCCTTCCAATCGGCGTCATGGCGTCAATGGCCTTGATACCGGTGTACATGGGCTGGTTGACCGGCTGGCGGGCGATAACACCCGGGGCCACCATCTCGATCCTGCGAAATTCCTTAGCTTCGATCGGGCCCTTGCCGTCCAGCGGGGCTCCCGTACCGTCAACAACTCGGCCGAGCAGGGCGTCTCCGACCGGGACCTGCGCGATCCTGCCGGTCCTCTTGACTATGTCGCCTTCCTTGATGTGAATATCTTCTCCAAGGATTGCCACACCGACATTGTCCTGTTCCAGATTGAGGACCATTCCGAGAATCCCGCCGGGGAATTCCAGAAGCTCCATTGCCATGGCATTTTCAACGCCGTAAACCCTGGCAATGCCGTCACCGACAGAGAGAACCGTCCCAGTCTCGCTGATGTCCAGTTTCTTCTCATAATCCTTGATCTGCTTGGAAATGATCTGGCTTATTTCTTCTGCCTTGATTGATTCCATCCCTTATTTCTCCTCTCCCAAGAGTTGCCTTATATTGTTGAGTTGAGATTTGATGCTCCCGTCGTAAACCTTATCGCCGATTTTGACTACCATTCCGGCGATCAAGGAGGGGTCTTCCTCGATCAGCATCTCAACGCTTTTTCCCGTCATTTTTTCCAGCATCGCCTTGATCTTTCCGACTGTGTCGACACTCAATGGGAAAGCCGTCCTGACATTAACCCTGCTCATTTTCAGGGCCTGGAACACCAGATTTTCGTAGCATTCTGAAATGTCTGCGAGGCTCCCTATTCTGCCTTTATCGACCAGAAGCTTCAGGAAGTTCTGCATCAAAGGCGAAATGGATGTTTTCCTTAAGATCTCGACCAGCACGGTCTTCTTCTCACCGTCTTCGAACACGGGATTTATAAAGAATTCCTTCAGGTCCGGGGCTCCGTCGATAAGGGCATTCATATCCTTGAGCTCGCCCTGGAATTTTATATAGTCTTTTTCCTCTCCCGCTAATTCAAAGAGGGCCTGGGCATATCGTTTTGCGACTACGCTGCTTCCGATCAATTTTGTCTCACCATCCTCTCCAGGAAGTCCTTTACCATGTTGTCATGGTCCTGAGGCTTCACAGATTTCTTCAGGATATCTTCGGCCATCAAAACAGATAATTCAGCCGCTTCAGTACGTAATTTCTCGGATGCCTTTTTGTACTCCTGGTCCATCCTCGCTTTGGCATCCTCTTTCATCTTTTCCGAGCTGCGCTTCGCGCTCTCGATTATCTTTTCCCTTTCGGCAATACCCTGAGACTTGATCATCTCCGCAATCCCGGCGATCTCGCCGGTGGCCTTGTCCAGCCTTTCCGAATACTCCTTGAATTTCTGCTCGGCTTCGTCTTTGGAAGCCTCCGCCTGATCCATCTGGGCCTTGATCGCCTCGCGCCTGTCCACAAAGAACGCCTTCATCTTCTTCCAGGCCATTTTGTACAAAAAGAAGACAAGGATGGCCGTATTCAAAATACGCCAGGCGAAGTCTTTCATTTGTTTGGCATGATCTACAGGCTCACCACCGCCTGACGACGCATAGGCAATACCGGCAACGAGGATAATTGCCAGCGGCAATAAGATCATCTGAGATTTTTTCATCACCTGATATATTTTATCCCTCATTGCAGTCTCCTCCCCAAAACCTTCTCGGCTATTTCCGAGGAGATGCCGGCGGACTGGCCTTTCAGAACGAGTTTTGCCTGGGAAATCTCCTGGTCAAGCTTGCCCTGGAATTCTTCCATGAGCTTGGCCAGCTCACCCCTGGTCGCGTCTATTATCTGCTTGGCCTGGTCTGAGCCGTCTTTCTGGATCTCGTTCCTCTGGTTCATGGCTTCGAGCTTTGCCTGGCGGATCTTCTCCTCGTATTCCGCCACCTTCTTCTCTATGGCCGCATTTAGATCCTTGACCTCCTGGTCCGAGGCGGCCAGTTTCTCATTCCTGGCATCAAGGATTTTCAGAAGCGGCTTGTACAGAATGAAATTGAGGACAACGATCAGAATGATGAAATTCGCCATCTGATAAAAAAATGTATAGTTGAAATCTATCATTATGCTACCCTCTCACATAAAAAAAAACCGAGATGAAAGCGCCATGCATTTCACTCGGCTATTTTGGAATAAAAACTGCCGTCATTTCCTAGGTTGTATATTGAAGAGACTACAAACATTCTCTTGAAAAACCTTTCGAAATCACATGTCCCAAAGCGGGGACTATTAATCATAACCATCTACTATTGTCAAGTATTTTTTAGATCGGGGGAACAATCCATAATGTCCTGAATTCGAGTATTTCCATTATTTTCAGACCTTTTCCCCGGGGAGGCGGCCCGCTTCGCAAATCGCCCTGGACAGCAAACGTTCCGAGATGCTCAAAAATGCGAAAAAGGCGGGAGGCTTCGATCAGGGCTGGAGGATGAACCGTCTTACACTTACATTCATCAGCAAACCAATGGAGGCCATCAGAACGACTATGGCTGACCCCCCGTAGCTGAGGAAAGGCAGGGGGATACCAACAACGGGGAAAATGCCCAAAACCATTCCGAGGTTAATAAAAAGCTCCCAGAAAATCAACATGGCAATTCCGAATGCGATGAGGGTACCCAACAGGTCCCTCGATGTCCTCGCAATTCTTAGAGACCACAAGACAAGGGACAGGAAAAGGAAAATCAGGATGAAAGAGCCGATAAACCCCCACTCTTCGGCAAAAACCGAAAAAACAAAGTCCGTCTGGTGCTCGGGAAGGAATCTCAACTGACTCTGGGTACCCTTGAGGAAACCTTTACCGACAATCCCCCCCGATCCGATGGCGATTATGGACTGGATTATATGATACCCGGAGCCCAGGGGGTCCTTATCGGGGTCCAGAAACGTTAAGATCCTTTCTTTTTGATAGTCCTTCAGAACGGCCCAGCACAAGGGGGCCATCAGGATGCCGGTCGACGCTACAAGTACTATGGATTTCCAGTTGACTCCCACAAACAGCGTCATTGAAACGAAAATGATGAGGAGCATCATCGCGGTACCCAGATCGGGCTGTTTCATTATGAGAAGGAAAGGGACGACCACCAGGACAATCGGGAGCCAGAGCTTTCGCAATGTGTAACTTTCTTCCACACCACGGGAATTGTAAAATCGGGCGAGCACCAGGATAATTGTCAATTTCAACAATTCGGAAGGCTGCAGGGAGAAGCCGCCGAAGGATATCCATCTTTGTGTGCCCCTGGTAATTTCTCCTAAAAAGAACACGACCAGCAGCAATATTACCGATACCCCGTAAATGGCATATGCATGGCGGATGATGGTCCGGTAATCGATGCTGAAAAAAATGCCCATGAAGACTATCCCGATCAGAACCCAGACAGTCTGTTTTACATAAATGGCCCCCCCCTTCATTGAGGCGAGGCTTGATCCGGCGCTGTAAAGATTGATAAGCGCAATGCCGACTATGGTGAAGACCATGGACAGGAGCACCCAGTCGAAGTTCAACAGGAGCCGGCGGTCGAACTTGAGCCTTTCAGCCTGGCTTTTCCTGGGATTTAATCCCTCAATCGGCATCCTGCTCCTTCTCGACATTTGCCGATATGTTTAAAGATCGCGATGGAGTTTTCACCATTTCCTTGTTTTCCGGCTTTGCCGGCTGCTGGGGCGGAATTTTGTCCTGTGGAGCCGGGCCTTTCTTCTGCTCGAAATAGGCGTCCACGAGTTTCCTGGCCACAGGAGCTGCGGCCGAGGACCCGTGGCCCCCATGTTCAACAACCACTGCTATGGCTATTTCCGGGTTGTCCTTGGGCGCAAAGCAGACGAAAAGCGCATGATCCCTGTATTTGTACTCCATGGCCCTGGAACCTAGGCCCTGAGCGCTTATTACCTGTGCCGTTCCGGTTTTGCCGCAAACGTCTGCTTCCTTCCTCCTGAGCGACATCGCCGTTCCGCCAGGTTCATTGCAGACACCCCACAAACCCTGCTTTACCAATTCCATCGTTTTCTTGTCGATACTGAGGGATGTCTTTTTTGTGGGGGGGAATTCCTGAATCAGCTTCCCGTCCCAACTCTCGATTTTTTTTACTATTCTCGGGATGTACATATCGCCCCCGTTCGCGAGGGTTGCGTATGCATTCACGAGCTGGATAGGCGTAACCACCCCGAAGCCCTGCCCTATAGAGGCCGATATCGTTTCGCCGGGTTGCCATTTCACTTTGAACCTTTTCAGTTTCCATTCCGACGAAGGCACCAGGCCTTCTTTTTCCCCGGGCAGGGGCACGCCGGTCGGGCTCCCCAGGCCTAAAAGCCTGGAGTACTCGGCTATCTTGTCTATTCCGAGCAGACGGCCGACATTGTAAAAATAGACATCGCAGGACTGCACAATAGCCCTGTGCAGGTTTACTGTACCGTGACCCTTTTTCTGCCAGCATCTGAAAGTGTGATTTCCGAGCGTGAAAGACCCGCTGCAATTGAATTTGGTATCCGGAGTTATCACTCCTTCCTCAAGGCCGGCTATTGCCATTATCATCTTGAACGTCGAACCTGGAGGGTACTGGCCCGCTATGGCCTTGTTCTCCAGCGGGCGCATGGGATCTTTCGTGAGGCTTTCCCATAATTCCCTGGACATTTTTTTGTTGAAAAGTTCAGGGTCATAAGCCGGCCGGCTCACCAGGGCCAGGATGGAACCGTCCCGAGGGTCCATGGCGATAACAGACCCCGTCTTTCCTTCCATTGCATCCCAGGCAACCTGCTGCAGTACGGAATCGACCGTGAGGTAGAGATTGTGCCCCGGTACGGGTTCCACCCTCCCCAGTATTCTCACTTTCCGCCCCGCCGCATTCACTTCGATATGCTCGCCCCCGCTGACTCCCCTTATAAAGCGGTCATAGATTCTTTCAATTCCCGACTTGCCCACCCTGTCGCCGGGCTTGTACTGGCCCGTGGTGTCGTTTTTGAGCTCCTCCGGACTGATTTCATTCACATACCCCAGCAGATGAGCGGCAGCCATTCCGAGATATTGTCTCCGCACCGGAACTATGTCTACAGCCACCCCGGGGAGGTCAAGGCAATTTGTCTCTACCAGTGCCAGTTCCTGCCAGCTGATGCTCCTCTCAAGCTTCATCTGGACGGAGGAGCGGGCCCGGTCGATCATGGACTCATCCATGTTGAATTCCAGTCCTTCGCGCGAGTACAACCTTTCCAGTTCGGCGGCAATCTCCTGGACATCCTTGGTGTTCCCAGGAACTATGGCAAGGTCGTATGAAGGTTGGTTGTTGGACATAATGACGCCGTTGCGGTCTGTAATAATACCGCGCAGCGCTTTAACTTCATGTATCCGGATCCTGTTGCTCTCCGACTTCTGCCTCAGGTCATCACCCTTGATGACCTGCAGGTACCACAGCCTGACAACCAGAAGGGTCAGGGATATGGAGATGATCCACAAGAGCATCTCGAATTTCTTCCTGAAAATGCCGGAATCATACCTGTTGAATTTATTGCGGCTCTCCGACATAAAAAACGCTCTCCAATTTGTCCATTAACAGGAATACAGCGGGACTCAGGAATCCCGCTATAATCGATTGGATAATAAATATCCATAGGATTTTCATGAAATTTTCCACGTTGTAAATGAAAACATAGATAAGGCTCAGAAAAATGCCCTGGGCAAAAGAAGCGGCAATGGTAAATATGACTATGAACAGGGTCCCTTCGGAATACACACGCCGGGATGTGAGCCGGGCCGCCAGGAAGACCAGCACATAAATGAAAGTGTGGAACCCTGTTATAGAGCCGGTTATGCAATCGAATATGAACCCCATCACAAATGCAAGCGAGCCGCCCCTGGCAATGCTAAGGTGGAACCCTGCATAAATCACCACGATAAGGGAAATCTCGATACCGATCTTGCCGAAAAAAATGAGGTCGAGGAATGATACCTGGAATATCAGCAGCAGGAGGGAAAATATCGGCATCAGGACGTAATAGATCAAGATTCTACCTGTCGGTAATGATTACCGAGACTTCTTCAAGCTTCTGGAATGCCACGGCAGGCAGGACATCGACTTTCTGGAAAAGCCCGAGGCTCATTTTTTCGACATTGACAACGGTGCCCAGGGCCATACCCTTGGGGAAGATGCCGCCTATGCCCGAGGTGACAATCAGGTCGCCGGCCTTAATCTCCTCTGACCTTTCCACGTATTTCAACGTGCAGCCCATAACTCCGCCGCCCTGCAGAATGCCCTGGTAGCGGGTACCCTGGACGACTGCATCGATATTGCTGTTGTAATCGATTACCAACAGGACCCTTGAAGCGTGCCACGAGCTCTCGATTATCCTGCCGACAACTCCCTGGACGGCTATAACCGGCATCCCGGGGGCCAACCCGTCGGCAGAGCCTTTATTAATCAATATTGTTTTGAAAACAGACGAGTTCTCGCGTCCTATAACCCTGGCGGCGATGGAAGGGAATTCCACGCTGTCTTTAAGAGCGAGCAACTCCTTGAGCCGAACGGATTCGAGGTAGACTTCCCGGTTCTTGTTTATCTCGCTGGTCAGGGCATCTACTTTTTTGCGGAGGGCCCGGTTCTCTTCCTCCAGGTTGAACAGGAAAATATAACGCTTCCAGGTGTTTGAGATGCCCTCGAGGGATGAATTTATGCCCCATTCAACGGGCGCCGCGATCTCCATTACGACTTTGCGGAAGAAGCCGGTTTCTCCGGGGCGTTTAAGGTTCAGAGAAAGTACGATCAGCGATACAAGAACGAGAATTGAGGCAATGGCGACAGTGTAGTATTTTTTTGGAGACAGCATTTTATTTCCGCGGGCAACAGGTATGCAAAACCTTTGATGAAGGATTTAATCATGTGCTGATCCGATTGCATCAGACTTATACCTGGATCGTAACCTCTCTTAAAAGATCGAGCTCGTCAAGGGCCATGCCGGCCCCCTTGGCGACAGTGGATAAGGGATCATTGGCCACCATTATAGGCAGGCTCGTTTCCTCTTTCAGAAGGATATCAAGATTTCTCAGCAATGCTCCCCCGCCGGTAAGGACTATGCCCCTGTCCACGATGTCCGCCGCCAGTTCCGGGGGGCACTGTTCCAGGGCATCTTTTATGGTATCCACTATTATGCTTACCGGCTCGGTAATCGCTTCCCGGACCTCTTCCGAATCAATTTCTATTATTTTGGGGATGCCCGAAATCAGGTCCCTTCCCTTGACCTCCACCGTTCTCGTCTCGCCGTCCGGGTAGGCGCATCCTATCGTAGTCTTTATTATTTCGCCCGTTCTCTCACCGATTAAAAGGCTGTATTTCCTTTTCATGTGCTGGACAATCGCATCGTCCATTTTGTCCCCGGCCACCCTGACAGAGCGCGAATATACAATACCGGACAGGGAGATTACCGCAACCTCTGTGGTGCCTCCGCCGATGTCCACGACCATTGAGCTTATCGGCTCGGTGATGGGCAATCCCGCACCGATGGCGGCAGCCATGGGCTCCTCGATAAGATAAACTTCCCTGGCGCCCGCCGATTCGGCGGTCTCCTTAACGGCCCGACGCTCCACCTGGGTTATGCCCGAGGGGATTGAAATGATTATCCTGGGCCTCACCAGCGTCCTCCTGTTGTGGACGCGCATGATGAAATGCCGAAGCATGGCCTCGGTAATTTCAAAATCAGCTATAACGCCTTCCCGCATCGGCCTGATAGCCACGATATTTCCCGGAGTCCTGCCCAGCATGCGCTTCGCGTCCATGCCGACCGCAAGGACTTTTTGAATTCCCCTTGAATCCCTGTGAACTGCAACAACTGAGGGCTCGCTCAGCACTATGCCTTTGCCTTTGACATAGACCAGCGTGTTTGCGGTACCCAAATCTATGGCCAGATCGTTGGAAAATTTCCCTAAAATGAAATCAAAAAGCAAAGCGCCCTCCTCGCCAGAAGAATGGATTCTAAGTAATTACCTTGTTAAAGCAAGC
>CAZKYN010000118.1:0-9924 GCA_964556675.1 uncultured Syntrophaceae bacterium | reverse complement strand
TATTTGACATCCAGAAGTCTCGATGAGCTCATGGAAATTGAAGTGGGCACGGTTTACGGGGCATCGAAATTCGAGCAGAAGGTGACCCAGGCCCCGGCTTCCGTATCGATAATCACGGCCGAGGATATCAAACGTTACGGCTACAGGACGCTTGCCGACATTCTCGAGGGGGTCCGCGATTTCTATATCAGTTATGACAGGAATTACAGCTATATCGGAAGCCGGGGCTTTTTAAGGCCAGGAGACTATAACAGTCGATACCTCCTGATCGTTGACGGCCACCGTATCAATGACAATATATACAATACGGCGTCCGTCGGCACGGATTTCCCGGTGGACATCGATCTGATAGAGAAAATCGAATTCATTCGCGGGCCCAGTTCCTCCCTTTACGGCGCCAATGCCTTCCTGGGAGTAATAAATATCCTGACGAGGAAAGGCCGTCAGATTGAAGGAGCGGAAGTATCCGGCTCAGCAGGATCACAGGATACCTACCAGGGCCGGGTTACCCTTGGCAGTCGCTTCGAGAGGGAAAATTCAGAATTCATTATTTCCGGCACTAAATACCGCAGCAGGGGACAGGGCGAACTCTACTACCCTGAATTCAACTATCCCGGCGCTGATTACGGAATTGTCCGAGGTTGTGACGGGGATTACTTTGGCAATGCTTTCCTGAAGGCGAGTTGGGGCTTCCTGAACCTGCAGGGTGTGTACGGAACCAGGGGAAAAGACATCCCGACAGCGCCATGGGGGACCGCCTTCGGCCAGGCCGGGACCAAGACCGTGGACGACAGAGGTTACGCCGACCTTAGCTTTGATAAAGCTTTCAGCAATCGTTCTTCCCTTTTGGTCAGGGTTTATTACGATTACTACCGGTACGACGGCGACTATATCTTTCCGGCCTACCTGAACAAGGATCGAGCCACAGGCGAATCCTGGGGCAGCGAGCTGAAATTCACCAGGGTGCTTTTCGACGGACACCGGCTGACTGTGGGAGCGGAATATACGGACAACTATCGGCAGGACCAATCGAACTGGAACGAATCTCCAAAGATCGAATACCTAAACGACCGGCGCTCGTCTTACCAGTGGGCGGCATACCTCCAGGACGAAATCAGGGTGTTTTCGAATCTGATTCTGAACCTGGGCGTCCGTTATGATTACTACAAAGTTTTTGGGAGCACCACTAATCCGCGTCTGGGGCTGATTTACAGCCCCCTGGAAAATACCCATCTCAAACTCATTTACGGAGAAGCTTTCCGCGCCCCCAACGTCTACGAGCTTTATTACAACGACGGGGGTGCATCCGCGAAGGCCAACCCGGGCCTTGACCCGGAGAAAATAGCAACTTCGGAGATCATCGTGGAGCAGTACTTTCCGCAGGGATTCAAAATCAGCGGTTCACTTTTTCACAGCAAAATCAAAGACCTGATCGTCCAGCAAACAGATCCTTCCGATGGACTCCTGGTTTTCCAAAATATCGACGAGGTTGAAATCACCGGGATCGGGCTGGAGTTGGAGAAACGATGGGCTGACGGGATCCGGGGACAGATTGCCTATACTTACCAGGATTCCGAAAACAAGAAAGACGGATCCGCTTTGGTCGCATCACCGCGTCACCTTGCGAAATTACACCTGCAGGTCCCTTTTTTTAAAGAGCGGATCGTATTCTCACTGGAGGAGTTGTATGTGGACAGCCTGCTCACGACCAAGGGGACCAATGCGGCTTCATACTGCGTGACCAATCTGACCCTATTGGTTAAGGGATTGCTGCCCCGCATGGAAACTTCCTTCAGTGTTTATAACGCCCTCAACAATAAGGTTGAATATCCGGCCTCAGGCGAACACACCCAAAATACGATTGAAGGGAACGGACGCATTATGAGAATTAAACTTGTTTACCGGTTCTGACTGAAGGGTTCGTGTTGAAGAGAAGCAAACTCATATTTTTCACCGCACAGATAATGATTGGGCTCCTCATGGGAGCCGTTCTCGCAGATCCAGCAGCGCTTTCGGAAGACAGGATCGTCCGTGAGCACGATCTCAAGGCGGCTTACATTTATAACATAATAAAATTTGTCGATTGGCCGGAATCTGCCCGACATGATCCGGAATTGAGAATCGGCATAATCGGGGCCGACCCTTTTGGGTCATCCATCGAAATCATAAAAGGAAAGATAGTCGGAAAGCGCCGCATCACCGTCCTCAGGAGCCAAAACCTGCAGACGCTGAAGCACTGCCATGCCCTTTTCATATCACGTTCCGAATCCAGGCAGGTGGAATGGATTGCGCGAAATGCATCCTCTCTGAACATCCTCACCTTCGGCGATACGGCGGGTTTCGCAAGTCGGGGAATCATCGTCAATTTTTTCCTTCAGGACAACAAATTGCGCTTTGAAATAAATATCGATGCGGCAAGGCGGGCGGGCCTTGCCATAAGCTCACAGGTCCTGAAGCTGGGAAGGATCGTAAAGTAACAGGAATCTACCGCAGAAGAGAGGTAATACCTCATGATCATGGATCGCTTTAAATCAATGCCCATTCGCGGCAAGTTGCTTTCCATCAGCCTCATCACAATGGGCATATCGTTGGGTCTCCTTTCTTTTTTCCTGCTCGTAACGGAATTCCTTACGTTTCGCGACTTGTTCATGGACAGGCTCAAGGCCCAGGCAGAAATAATTACTTACAGCAGCCGGGCGGCGCTGATGTTCAGGGACGAGAAAGATGCCGGAGAGACCCTGGCAGCCCTCAGCGTTGATGACGATACCTTATGCGCCCTGATCTATAGGACGGACGGCACGCTCTTCGCGAAGTACACTCGAAATTCCTCCGGAATTCCGACCGCGCCCCCCAGGGGGCGAAGGCATGAATTTCACTGGCTTGAGGGATACGCTCAAATCACCGAGCCGATAGTCCTGGATGGAGAACAGATCGGGCATCTGGTAATTCAGTCCAGTCTTGGTTCTTTTTACAGACGCCTGGTCCGGGACGTCATCATGCTCCTGGCGGCGATGCTCACAGCAATGGCCGTCGGGTATATACTGGCTACGAGGCTCCGCAACCTGATCGCAAGGCCGATCCTGGAAATAAAAGAGGTCATGAAAAATGTTGCCGACCAAAAAGACTACCGCTTGCGGGTCAAAACGGACTCTCTAGACGAGATCGGCATCCTGGCCAATGGATTGAACGAAATGCTTTGCCACATTCAAAAGCGGGACGATGAACTGGAAGAGCATCGAAATAATCTGACAAAGCTAATCCAGAGCCGCACCGCGGACCTGGAGAAGGCAAACGAACGGCTCGTCGAGGAGCTCGAACGCAGGTTAAAAGCGGAAGAAGGGCGCTTGAGGCTTGCCGCAGCTATTGAACAGTCTGCCGAAGGGATTTACCTGACATGCCCTGAGTGGAAAATCCAATACACAAACCCGGCATTCGAAAGAATGCTGGGCTATACACATGGGGAACTGCTGGGCCGGCATACGCGGAACCTGAAAAGCGGCCGGCATGACAGGCTTTTTTATCAAAATATCAGAGAAACACTTATGCAAGGCAAGATCTGGAATGGCCGGGCCATCGACAAGCGGAAAGACGGCTCGTTTGTTCACGTCGAAGCAACCATGTCTCCCGTGAGGGACGGCTCGGGGCACGTTATCAACTATGTCGGCATTCATCGCGACATTACGGATCAAATCAAAGCCGAGGAGGAACGCAAGGAGCTGGAGATCCGTCTTCAGAGGGCCGAAAAAATGGAGGCGCTGGGAACACTGGCAGGCGGAGTCGCCCATGACCTGAATAATGTCGTCGGTATTCTCGTAGGGTTTTCCGAGCTGCTCCTGCTCAAGCATCCCGAGGAAGCTTACGCAAAAAATATCCTGAGCGGGGGACAGCGAGCCGCGGCTATCATCCAGGACCTGCTGACCCTGGCCAGACGCGGGGTGGTCATTTCCGAAGTGGTGAACCTCAACCAAGTTATCAGCGACTTCATGCACTCGCCGGAATTGGACAAGGCCCGTTCCTATAATCCGGAAGTCCGTTTCGATGTCCTGCCGGATCCGGAGCTGTTGAATATCAAGGGCTCGAAAATTCACATGAGTAAGACAGTGATGAACCTGACCCTCAACGCTGTTGAAGCAATTTCCGGAAAGGGGATTGTGACAATCCGTACGGGAAACGTTTACCTGGACACACCGCTACCGGGTTACGATAAGATAAATGAGGGCGAATACGCCGTTATCAGCGTTTCCGACTCGGGAATCGGGATCTCACAGGAAGACCTCGGGAGGATATTCGAGCCTTTCTATACAAAAAAGGTCATGGGCAGGAGCGGGACGGGCCTGGGCCTGGCTGTTGTATGGGGCACGGTCAAGGACCACAATGGATATGTCAATGTGCAGAGTCAGGAAGGCCGCGGGACGACTTTCACACTTTACTTCCCACTGTGCCGGGAGGGCATCCAGCAAAAGCAGGAAACTGTATCCCGGAAATCGTACGAAGGACACGGCGAGAGGATTCTTGTGGTGGACGATGTAGAGGGTCAACGCCGTCTGGCCGCTACCATGCTGAAAAGTCTCGGCTATGCTGTCGAGGCCGTACCCAGTGGAGAACAGGCCGTCAGGTATCTAAAAGCAAATAAAGTCGATCTAGTAATACTCGATATGATAATGGACCCGGGGTGGGACGGCATGGAGACATATAGAGAAATCGTCAAGATATACCCCCGACAAAAGGCAATCATCGTCAGCGGCTATGCTTTGACCGAAAGGGTCAAGATGGCCCAGGAATTGGGGGCAGGAGCATATGTTCGAAAACCGTATGTCCTTGAACAGCTCGGACTTGCCGTTAAAGGCGAACTCACAAAGACCGGCTGAAATTCCCCGAGCATTGCATATATTCCTGACCAGTCAGGTCCATTATCTGTAAAGATCGAAATGGGAAATTGCTGAACCGTATGAAAAACGGCAACGTGGACCTTGTCGAAAGACATAAAGTCACAAATAGAAAAACCATTATGATAATCTGAAAGGGACTGCATAGAAAGCCCGGGGTAAGTTTGATACAGGAGATTTAGACCGATGAAGAGGACAAGATCATTATACGCGATTGCTTTGCTGGGATTCATTCTTCCATTAAATTCAGCGCTTTGCCAGGATATAGAGATAAAAGGTTTACGGTTGGGCATGAACAAAGCCGAAGTGGAAACGAAGGTTGGGCCTTTGCCGCTGAAGAATTTTACTATCGGAGGAGTACCAAGTCAGTTCTCAGAAATCAGACCGAGGTTTGATGATCAGGACAAACTCGAGGATTTTACGTTTTTCTTCGATCCAAATGATTTTGATAAAATCCTCAGGGCTGTGAAAGCGAAGTACCCAAAATTGAAATGCAAGGGCAGCAGGGTGGCAAATGCGATGGGCGCATCGTTCAGGCAAACGGAATGTGAAATGAAGGATCGTCTGGGAAAGCTGGAGATCACGAGATATATTGATTTGGAATCCTCCGTACTTACTTTACGATCCCATAAATTCAAGAAATTCATAAAGGATGCGGCCCAAAAAGGTTCGAATGATATTTGAAAGGGAGTCTGAACATTCTGGAATCAGAGTATTTCATATTCCTTCCCCTGCCATGAAAAAAAGTCTGTCCAGTGGTCGCCTCCTGATATGAGTGACCACTGGATTCTGTATTATTTTTTATAATTTAGTCTCGCCCTGCACACCCCGCCGGATAACCGGCATAATTATAACCTCCTTAGCTGGAAAAGCCGAATAAATAGGGGTGGTATGGACCTCAAAGACGCCGTCTCGTTAATCCAAAGAATGCGCTGCTTAACTCTTTTCGGTATTTTGGGGAGAAGTGGACTCCGACTTCTGAAACGGCATGTTCGCTTCTTTTATTTTTTCTTCCAGCCACTTCTCGTTGAGATTGTGCAGCCTGATTTGATCTTCGTCCGGCAGCTGCTGCCCGCCGGCAGAAGATCCCTCGGTTGTTGAGGGCTTCGTTAAAGATTTTGGTCGCTTCGCGCCGAAAACGATTAGCCCGCGGGAAATCGGGTGATCGTCCGGGAGTCTATCCCTTTTGCTTACTGGCAAGTATAATCCTCCTTTAATTATAACAAACAAAAAGCCCGTGCCAAAGACAGCGGGCTCATTTCCATTATCACACCGCTCTTTAGCACATTTATATAGCGGAGCAAGTAAGCTTATTAACTCGCCGCTTTGGTGAAGAAGAAATATCAATTTATCAGGGCTAAATCAACGTATTTTAATACTCAAAAATGAAAATGCGTAATTTCAAACTGAGAACCTGGTATCTCCATTTTGATATTTTAATGATCCAAAATGCAGGCAATAGAGTTCGAGGTTGTTATTCATGTATAGAGATTCGCATTCGTGTTTCGGAAGGTCTAAAAATTCTGATCTGTCTATAAATGGCGGCTGAATTAATGTTATATTCCGAGTGATATTGAATATAAATGAAAATAATACATCCGATGGCGGCTGTGTATTTGAATTGATGAACTTATAAGTATGGTCGGGGCCGGTAACCGCCCAATCCGGGTCAATATAGGAGGAGTCTATAATCTTTATAAAATCATATTCTTTTGCATTTAATATATCATCGTTTATAAATGTAACTTTTTCTCGAATATCAGCAATCTCTGCATTACTTATTGAGTCTTTCATCCGTTTTCCATCTATTTCAAAGCTATAGACATGTTCGGCATATTTAGCCAGAGATATGGTACTAAAACCACCGCCTGTGCAGGTCTCCAAAACAATCCTGTTTTTAAAACGGGATGCTAAATGATCGGTGAAGCGGATATCAATTCCCATTTTGAAGGTGATATCATCCGCGATATATTTTTTGCTGAACTTGCGCCGAATTATTTCCTCATCCATAGGTCTCTTCCAGTTCCAAATTCGCTCTCATATAACTCCGGCGGTCGGCCGTGTCAAACTACGTCACAGAATATCCAATTCCGCCGTCTTCAAAATACATTTTGAAATGCCAATCTTTATTGAAAAGCCGGCTATATTGGTCCACGGCTCTTTTCTGGTCTAAACAATAGGCATTCTGAAACGGCACAGATGCTTCGGCGGCAGCCAGCAAAGAGGATGTGCCTGAAGCTGCGTTCCAGGCAGATATGAACCGGTCGTTTTCCTGCAAGGCCGCCGCAAGGGCGGAATTTTCTTCAGCAGTGCCCCCCGAAACAATTACTTTATTGTACGGATCTATATCTATGTTAAGCCGTCCGGACGCGTTGATATTTAGATTATTTACTGTATTCTGAAGCTGGGTTTGCGTTAACCCGACCGCCGTGTCGCGAAAAGCCCTTATCTCATCCAGGGTTATGACCCCGTCGGCGCCGGCGCCTCCCATGAACTGTGCCGATAAACCGGTCAGGAGCGCTTTTGGTGAAAAAGATACCGTGTCAACGGCACTCCTCCCGGCCGTTGCCGCCGATGATGTATTCACGTTACTTGTCCGATTGACTTGAGGATAATACCCGCCTACGCCATCAATGATCATTCCTTCCTCCTAAAAGACACGAAATGGAACCCAAACGGGAAAAATGTTCCCGCTGTATTCCATTAGAGGGATTTATGCAATAGATGTACCTGACCAAGACTTAAAACGTTATCGAATCATCACAATCGAAAGGGCAGTCCGGGAACCGCGTCCGGAAATGCTCCGCTGCAGCGTCTACATGCGTAACCTTTGATTTAAATTTTGCGCCTGTGTGGTTCGATTTTCGTTGGATTTATAATGTACGCGGGGTTTGAGGATTTTCCCTTCTCCATACAGGTCCGATAAGTAAAACGAAATTTTAAATCAATTGACAATTCCTGCTTTGCTGGTACAAATCCTGAAACACGTCACATTTTGGGGGTCTGTTTCATGAGGAAGTTGTTTTTTGTATTCGCTCTGATCATCTTGTGTTTCGGTTGCTCCAGTCCAAGAGCATGGACATATAAATCCGAACCTTTTGTAAAAGAAACTCCTGTAATAAACAAAACCGTAGCCGTCCCTCCTTTTTCCGATCAAAGGTTGAACGAAAACAGTAATGCCATTTTAATGTATTTAATACCGCTCATGCCATTTGGTTGGCAGGATTTTAATACGCCCGAAGGAGCTAATTTGCATTGCATGAGTGGTCAATGGATCTTTCGACCGAACGAAGATTTCGCAAAGGCTGTTGCTGAAGAGCTCCATAATTCAAGTATTTTTAAGGAAGTGTTCTTCACATACAAGCCAGGAGATGGTGACTTTATTCTTAGAGGAAAAATCGAATCCACGAAATATAATTGCAAGCTGATAACGTATGGGCTTTCTGTAGAAGGCCCCCTTCTTTGGTTTATTGGTCTGCCTTCAGCCTATGTTGAAAACCAGCTGCAATTGAATTTGAAACTCGTTGATCAAAAAACTGATGAGGTAATTTGGGAAAAAAATTATCTGAAAGCTGATGATAAAGTCTCTATTTTATATGCTCTGAAATCAGATTTTCTCTATGACAGTCTCCTGAAAAGCATTATGAAAGAAGCTTTACCTGATCTGAAAGCTAAACTTAAAGAGTATCAAAAGAAGCAAATCGCGGGTATGGAGAAGTCACATAGCATTCCCGCGTCCGAAAAGTAGCAATTCTAAAAAAGAGGCAAACCGGATTGACCCCGGCATGACCCCCGAATAACTGCCACTTATTGAAATTATAAGTACCGCGGGAGTCGATGATAATTGATATTGTTATTTATTCACGACTGGTGGGTAAAGGCGTGTCTGAATCTTGGAATCACAGGCGTTGATTTGTATGGAGGCACAAGACATAGTTCGGCCAAAGCTTTACGCAACGAGTATTCTCCGGAACAGATAAAGAAAGCGACCATGCATAGTACAAACAAAGCATTTGAAAGATATTTTCAGATTGAGAGTAATGATCTCAGAGAAATGTACGAGAGTACAAGAAATAAATATTCGGGAAAAGAATTGACCAAGAAATTCTAAAATTCTGAACTAAAGTTTCCGATAAATTGAAATGAAAAGGATTAGGAAATGATTGGGAAATATTCAATACTGCTGAATGTTTTAGACAGGATCAGGGCTGAATCTGACATTAAACATGCGAGTAAGTACAATCCTCCTGCACATGATATTGAAAAGACAAATCAAGCAAGGGCAAGGGCAGTCATACATTTGTTTCTTAAGGTTCGGTTTGGAATTCTTAGCTTTGAGGATAGAGAAAAATTTATAACTGATAAGGGTTACGATGGTGGTATAGACGGCTATTTCATTGATAGTGAAAGAAAAACAATATACTTCATTCAATCCAAGTTCCGAACATCGGAAATCAATTTTGAGACAAAGAGAATAAAACTCGATGAAATACTGAGAATGGACATTAATAGAGTACTAGATGGCGAAGAACAGGACGAGGCAGGAAATGAATACAATGGCAAAATTAAACAATTGATTAGAGAAATTAGAGGTATAGAAGACATTGGGAGATATAAATATAAGGTCGTAATTATTGCAAACCTAGATGGTATATCAGAAACAAAACTAAAATATCTTACAGGAGGCCATCAAACAGAGATTATAGATCATGAACGATGCTACAAGGAACTGGTATTTCCGGTTATATCTGGAACTTTCTTCAATGCATCAGATCTTAATATCTATATAGATTTAAGCAATAAAAACGCAGGAAGTAAGATAAGTTATAGTGTTCAGACTAAATATAAAGAATGCGAAATAACCGTTTTATTTGTACCTACAATCGAAGTTGCAAGAGTGTTGAATAAATATAAAAACTCGATTTTGAAATACAATCCACGGAGCTATCTTGAATGTGAGGGACAAAAGGTAAATTCTGCAATTCGTGATACGATTTTAAATAGTTCAACTAATGAGTTTGCATTGTTTAATAATGGG
>CAZKYN010000117.1:0-10126 GCA_964556675.1 uncultured Syntrophaceae bacterium | reverse complement strand
GACGGGGAAGACCGCCATCGCTCTCGACGCCATCATCAACCAGAAGGATAAAAACGTCATCTGCATCTACTGTGCAATCGGCAAGCAAAGCTCGGACGTCGCCAAGGTCATTGCCGAGCTCAGGGCTCACGGCGCAATGGAATACTGCATCATCGTTGTTGCAGCCGGCGAAGACCCTCCCGGCCTGCAGTTCGTTGCTGCTTATGCCGCAACGTCAATGGGCGAATATTTCATGGAACGCGGGCGGGACGTAATGATCGTTTACGACGACCTCACCAGGCATGCCCGCGCGTATCGAGAACTGTCGCTGCTGCTGCGCCGCCCGCCCGGGCGCGAGGCCTTCCCCGGCGACATATTTTATATCCATTCCCGGCTGCTGGAGAGGTCCACCCACCTGCGCCGGGATTACGGGGGCGGCTCACTGACGGCGCTTCCCATAGTGGAAACCGAAGCGGGCGATATTTCTTCCTACATCCCGACCAACTTGATTTCCATAACAGACGGCCAGATATACCTCTCGCCGCGGCTCTTCCAGAAAGGAATCCTGCCCGCGGTCGACGTCGGCAAATCGGTCTCGCGAGTGGGAGGCAAGGCGCAATTGGCGGCTTACCGGGCAGTAGCCGGCGATCTGCGGCTCTCCTACTCGCAGTTCGAGGAGTTGGAGACATTCTCCCGGTTCGGCACCCGCCTGGACGAAGCAACGCGTGCCGTGCTCGAACGAGGGTGGCGAATCCGGGAGATTCTCAAACAGCCGCAATACGAGCCGCTTCCGGTGTCGGAGCAGGTTGCCGCGCTCATAGCCCTGACCGGCGGAATCCTGGACCCGATCGCAATAGCAGAGATCGGCGAGACGGAAAAGCGCATACGCAAACTGCTCCGGGCCGATCTTGCAGATCACTGCGGCCGCATCGAATCGGGAGAAAAGCTCACGCCGGAAGACCAGGATGCCGTATTGCGATGCATCAATGCCGGTTTTTGCAGGAAGGAAGGGTGATCCGGGATGTCAGAAGCCCTGAAGAGGACGATAAAGAGCGCTGAAGACCTGCAGGGTGTCGTGAAAACAATGAAGGCCCTTGCCGCCGTCAACATCCGCCAGTATCAGCGGGCTGTTGAATCCCTCTCAATCTATAACCAAACGGTCAGCATGGGCCTTCAGATATTGCTCAAGCAGAGGTCCGCCGATTCGGCATTAGTGAAAACAATGCCCCCGAAAAAGATCGGGGCAGTGGTCTTCGGCTCCGACCAGGGGTTGTGCGGCCAGCTCAATTCGGTTATCGCCCTAAGCGCAATGGAAAAGATGAAGGAGACGGGCATAAGAACAGAGGACCGCCTGGTGGTGACTGTGGGGTTAAGAGTTGCCGATTACATCCTGGATGCGGGGCAGCCCATTGCCGAGTGCCTGACCTCTCCCGGCTCCACGGCCGGGATCACGCCCATGGTCCAGGAGATCATGATCATAATGGACGAGTGGCACTCGAAGAGGCAGGTGGACTGGTTCTATCTCTATTATAACCGGTATATCAGCGGCTCCAACTACCGTCCCCACAGCCTTCAGCTGCTGCCGGTCGGCCGCCAATGGCTCAAGGAGCTGGAGAAGGAAAAATGGGAATCCCGGTCGCTGCCGGTTTTCTCGATGGATTGGGAGGCGTTGTTTTCATCGCTCATCAGGGAGTACTTGTTTGTTTCCCTGTACAGGGCCTTTGCCGAATCGCTGGCCAGCGAAAATGCCAGCCGGCTCGCCGCTATGCAGAACGCGGAAAAAAATATCGGGGAGCGCTTGGATGAACTCAAGCGGCTTTTCTATCGCCAGCGCCAGATGACGATCACGGAAGAACTGCTTGATGTCCTGGCCGGCTTCGAGGCGATGTCTGAACAGCGCCGGCCGGCCCGGGCGAGTTAAACAAAAACCGCCGGAAAGGGGGTACTTTTTATGCAACTGGACCGCAGATTTTGCGCGATATGCGCCTGGCGAGAGCAATGCCAGAAAAGGTTCATCGAGCGTGCGGACAAGTCAGACCTGCATTGTATCGATTATACCCGCGATGTGACGATCAGGGATTTCGACAAGCTCATGGTCGACTTCCAGCTTGAGAAATGGAAGGACGACGAAAAGAGAAGGGGACGCCCGGTAATAACAATTTCCAGGCTGTCGGGAAGCGGCGGCAGCGAGATAGCACGGCTCCTTGCGAATGAGTTGAAAATGGACCTGATCGGGGGACAGATAATAAACAAGGTGGCCGCGAGCGCGAGGATGAGCGCAAAGGTTGTAAGTTCTCTGGATGAAAAGGCGGTGTCCCGGCTCGACGATTTTATAAATTCAATGTTCGTATCGCGCCATCTCTCGCCGGATGTTTACTTTAAACACCTGACCGAAGTTATTCTGACGATCGGAGAACACGGCAACTGCATCATAATGGGGCGAGGCGCCCAGTTCATTTTGCCCTCCGGGAAAATATTCCGGGTCAGGATAATAGCGCCCCGGGAAATCAGGATTAAGAGGGTCATGGAAAGAGGACTGACCCGCGACGAGGCGGTGAAGTATATCGATTCCAAGGACAGCAACCGCACGGGTTTCATTCAGAAGTATTTCCGCGAAGACACGGCGGACCCGACAAACTACGACATGGTTGTAAACACGGAGAAGCTGGGCATCGAAGGGTCGGTGGAGGCCGTTAAAAAATCATTCCTGGACCACTGGAGCAATGGGAAACCTCTTGTCCCCAGGATCAGTGAAAGCTTCGCATCGGCGAAGTAACTGAGAGTTGGAAAATGAACAGAGATGAAAGAGACCTTTTGCTCGGGATAGCCGAAGAGATTGTTCTCCAGCTGAGGGCGAAGTTGAGCGAAATAGAATCCCTCCATCCGCGGGAGTCTGCGCTCAGCATCGCGACTTTCCAGGAGAGGCTTTGGTCTCTAGAAGGCCTCGTGGAGAAGGTCCGGGCGGAAGCAAAAACGGAACGGGGCTCATGAACAGGAAAGACTGAGCTTTCCAGAGAGGAGTGCATCTCCATGAAAAAAACAGATACAACAGCCGCAGGCGGAATACATGCTGCGGGGAGCAATTCAGCCGGTATTGAGGGCAACAGGGAAGCGGATTATCTGCTGCACAGTATCGTGCAGGGTTTTTCCATTCCCGCTTTCGTAATCGGCAAGGACCACAAAATAGTTTACTGGAACCGCGCCCTGGAAGGGCTGAGCCACATTTCTGCCGTGGACGTGATCGGCACTAACCAGCAATGGCGCGCATTCTATGCGGCCGAGAGGCCGTGCATGGCCGATCTCCTGATGGACGCTCAATGGGACATGATACCCAAATGGTACAGCGGAAAATACAAAAAATCGGACCTGCTGGAGAATGCTTACGAAGCCACTGATTTCTTCCCTGATCTCGGCGAGAAGGGCCGGTGGCTGCGGTTCACGGCAGCTCCCATTTACGGCTCCCACGGAAAGGTGGTCGGCGCAGTCGAGACCCTGGAGGACATTACGGAGAAAGTCGTGGCCGACCAGGAAAGAAAGGAAAGCGAGCAGCGGATATTCAGCGTCATCGAGGGCTCGCCGATACCCGCGTTCGTAATCGGGCTCGATCACAAAATCCTGTACTGGAACAGGGCCCTCGAAAAGCTGAGCAGGATCCCGGCAGAGGAGATCATCGGCACCAACCAGCATTGGCGGGCTTTCTACTCATCCGAAAGGCCCTGCATAGCGGATTTGCTTGTCAACGAAACCCTGGAGACGATCCCGGAATGGTATCCGGGAGTTTCCAAATCGAAGCTGCTCGAGGAGACTTACGAAGCTGAGGGGTTTTTCCCCGACCTTGGCGCCGGCGGCCGGTGGCTCAGGTTCACGGCAGCGGCGCTCCGCAATTCGCGGAGGGTCCTTGTGGGCGCCATAGAGACCCTCGAGGATATTTCCGAGCGTAAAATTATGGAAAGGAAACTCAGGGAAAGCGAAAGGAAGCTGAGCAGCATCATCCAGGGGTTCTCAATCCCGGCATTCGTGATCGACCGGTCCCACAAGGTCGTTTACTGGAACAAGGCCCTGGAGAAGCTGAGCAGGATCGAGTCCAAGGATATCGTCGGGACAAACCAGCATTGGAGGGCCTTTTACGGGAAAGAAAGGCCCTGCATGGCGGACCTCCTTGTCGACAGCGCCATGGACAAGGTGCCGAAGTGGTACTCGGGGAAGTACCAGGAATCCGATCTAATGGAAGAGGCTTATGTTGCGACCGATTTCTTCCCCGACCTCGGCGACAAGGGGCGCTGGCTGCGCTTCACGGCCGCAGTGATTCGCGACTCTGACGGAGTGCTTTTCGGGGCCGTCGAAACTCTTGAGGACATTACTGATCAAAAAGCCGCGGAAGAAAAGATCGGCAGGACTGCAAAGGCAAAATAGGCAAGATTGCCGGATATCGGCAATCAGCGGGTCAAAACGATCCGGATTTTCAGCATAAAGGAAGGAGGTCAGGCCATGAGATCTCATGCCACTAAGTTAATTGAACTCACGGAAAAGCATGCCGAGGCAATCGCCCAGCAATGGTACAACAACGTAAAAATGAACCCCAAGACACCGGCTTACCGTTCCATGCCGGAGAGCAGGGCAATTCGCCAGGCAATCACCTTTTATTCGAATTTCCACAGCCTGTTTTTTACGGACAACCCTTTCGAGGAGGCCAATACGTTATTCTGCAAGTATGCGGAGGAGCGCTATATGGAGCATATACCGCTGCCGCAGGTAATCTACGCCCTGATCCTCATGAGGCGCCATCTCTGGCTCTTCGCGGAATACCAGGCCACGTTCATCACTCCGGTGGAGATGCAGCATGCGGCCGAAAGCCTCAGCCGGACAATCCTGATGTTCGATTACGCCATGTATATCGTTATCATGAAATACGACGAGCTGCTTCGGAAGGAAATGGACGAGAAATTCAAGCAATTGAAGATGAAGAATCCTTTTGAAATGTGGAGCTACAGCCAGGAGCAGCAATCCGAAGCCCAACGCAGGACAATGTAGGGCTAACGCTCATGGAATAAAGGAGGTGTGCAATGGAGTTAAGAGAAGAACTTAAAAGCTCATTCCTGTTCAGGAACCTGACGGATGAGGAGATTGAAAAACTCATGCCGCTGTGCGCTGAAGAGGAGTACGATGCCGGGACAGAGATGTACAAGGAGGGCGATTTCGCCGGGAAGCTCTATATCGTCAGAAAAGGAAAAACCGTCCTTGACCTTAAAAACAACATGGCCCCCTACGATCCGCCCGGCAGGATGGTGGTGGACATGATTTCACCCGGGGACACCATGGGCTGGTCGGCCGTGGTCGAACCTCACATCTACACCCTGAGCTGCCGTTGCGCGGAGAAGTGCAGCGTCATATCCGTGAACGGCCCCGGGCTGATGGAATTGATGGGCCGCGAGTGCCATATCGGCCTCAAGGTCATGACCGCGATCGCCAAGATAATCGCCACCCGCCTGACCCACACACGCGTGCTCATTATCGGCGAGCGGGGTCTCCACACAGTCGCCCATTACTGATCCGGAAACCTTCCGATTCCGGTCCGTGCAGCCGGCCATGCAAGCCTGTCGCAGTCGCGGGCCGGCTCCATGGACTGCGATCACAACGCTCCCGGCGTGACCCGTCTCACCTCCAGTGCAGCAATTTGCTATTGACACCCTGTTTGTTTCGGAATATCAACAGGCATTCCCACATCACGCCCGATACTGGAGTTGAAAATGACTGCTGAAGCACCTGGAACACAGGCCGGAATTCTCGATTTCTTCAAGCGCGAAAGCATCACCGGCGAGTGGCTCTCCGGCTACTGCCTGGGGCGGCCCCTCTACATCGACTACGACAAGGCCGCCGTTTCCATATCAGACAAGGAAAAACTGAAGGCGGGGGGCGTCCCGAACGGGTCGTTCCTGATGGCGTATACCACCGGGTCCGGCAATCTGCCCCAGGCGCTCCTGCTGCGGGTCATGAATGCCCTTGACACCCGCAACGGTTCAGGTTCCGGGCCAAATCCCGGGCAGGACGAAACGTTCATGGAATGCCGTGTCCTGGGCACGATCTACCCGGATAAAGTGAAAGGGACCTGCTTCGGTTCGGATGTCGGAGACCTCCTGAGCCCGTCCAATTACATCCTCGTCAAACCCAATCCCGAATACGTCGAGGCCATCGCCAATTTCCGCTACGGCAATGCGCTGCAGCTGTCCGGAGTCAAAGTCGGCCACCTGCGCTACGGCTCCAGCCTCAATTATGCCGCGGCGGATGCGGTGGAGATATTCGTGAACCCGCGGGACTTCCTTGGCAAACGCACGGCCCTCTTCGGAATGACCCGGACCGGAAAATCAAACACAGTCAAGAAAATCATCCAGGCGACGATGAGCATGAGCGCGACCGCCAGGGGGTCAATAGCGCAGGCCGCGCCCGGCGCCGCCCTCAATCCATTCGACCCGTCCGGCGCCCCCAACTACCCGGTGGGCCAGGTGATTTTCGACATCAACGGCGAGTACGCAAACGCCAACATGCAGGACGAGGGTACGGCAATTTTCGAATTGTACAAGGACATGGTGACCCGCTACAGCGTGGCCCAGAAAAGGGACTTCAAGGTCATGGACGAGCTGCGGAGCGGCCGCATAATCATCATCGACCTTTCCCAGGGCGACCCCGAATCGCAGGTGCTCTATTCAGAGCGCATCACTCGCCAGATATTCACCGACGCCATGTCCCGGTTCGTGGAAAACAAGCCGAACAATTTCATCCAGTTTTATTTCGAGGAGGCGCACAACCTGTTCCCCCGCAACAGCGACCCCAACCAGGTTACGATTTACAACAGGCTCGCAAAGGAAGGAGCGAAGCTCAACCTCGGCCTGATCTACCTCACGCAGGAAGTCAGCTCCATCAGCTCGAATATATTAAAGAACACCCAGAACTGGTTTATCGCGCACCTCAACAACACCGACGAGATCCGTGAAATCCAGAAATATTACGACTTCGGCGATTTTACGGAAAGCCTGCTGCGCTTCAGCCCCGCCAACGACATCGGCTTCTGCCGGGTGAAGACTTACTCCAACCCGTTCACTATTCCCGTCCAGATCAGCCGGTTCACGGCGCACTCGGAAAACTGAAAAACTCTACCTCCGACTTAATATGAGCAGGGCTTTCCGGCCCTGCTTTTTTTTTGCCGTTTTTATTGCCGCCATGTCGGGACCTTAAGTTTTCTTCCGCCTCTGAATAAGGAATAGGATAATGGAATTTTTCAGGACTCATTGTTGAAATTGAATCCTGGAACCTGCCTTCCCGGGCCGGCGCAGACCCGCAGTCTCCCGTCCAAAAAATTGAGAGAATAAAACAGGAACTCCGGCAGATATCGGTCGGGAGATTTTCCTCTGGATCTGTTAACTCAGCTTAATGGAAGAAAAAATACGGAACCTTTGCCGCTGTTGAGCGACATAGCGCAGAGCCTTTCAGCCGGCACGCCGGGGGGCGATATTCTCCTGCGGACATTCGCCCTGAGCTACGTACCTATTCAAAATCAGGTATTTATGTTCCATTTTTAAGCTCCAGGTACATTGTCCGCAAATCCCATATAGTTCATAATGCCTGCAGGATATCGCCCTGCCCTGCCGCTCCAGGTTTGAGGAACGGTTTCGTACCGCAACACGGCATTGTTTACAAATGAAAAATCAAAATCATGTCTTAACTAATTTATCCAATCAGGTTTTGCCTCGCAGGCACGTGCCGCTGCTGGGCGGCACCTCGAATATCGGGGATTGCCTCGCAGCCCTTCGTTTTCTATGTTCGTTTCAAGGCCTGGTTAAAGGAGATTCGATTGCCCGATATGAAAAGTCTTTTGCCGCGCGGATCGGAGTTCGCCATGCCTGCAGCTTCTCCAGCGGCAGGGTTGGACTTTACGGTTTGCTGAACGCCCTCGGAATCGGGGCGGGAGACGAGGTGCTGCTGTCGGTTCCCACACATATTGTGGTGGCTAATGCCGTTCGCTACACCGGCGCTGCCCCGCTGTACGTCGATTGCGACCCCCTTAACTGCAATATGGACCTGCGGGAGGCTCGAAGCAGGATTACACCCAGGACCAAAGCGATACTCCTGCAGCACACTTTCGGCATACCTGTCGATCTGGAAGCGGCCCTGGATCTGGCCCGGGAATTCGGCATCCCGGTAATCGAGGATTGCGTTCATGCCCTGGGGGCCCGGTATGCCGGCAAACCTGTGGGCAGTTTCGGTAAGGCCGCCTTTTTCAGCACTGAGGAGACTAAAACCATTTCCACCACGATGGGGGGCATGGTGGTGACCGACGATCATGAGATTGCGCGTAAAATACGGGAGTTTCAGAAATCCTGCGCTGCTCCTTCCGCGTGGCTCGCCTACAGGTACGTTTTGAAGCTGGTGCTTTACCATTTTTTTATGCATCCCGGCGTCCATCGTTACGGCCGGGCGATTTACGAAGGGATGGGGAACTATCATCCGCTCCCCCGGCCCACCTGCTATCAGGAATTGATCGGCGAGAGGCCGGACAACTATCAGCAGCTTCTTGGCAATGCCCAGGCCCTCATCGGCTTGCGGCAGCTTTCAAGGCTGGATGAAAATCTCCGGCACCGGGCTGAGATAGCGGCCCGCTACTGCAACGGCTTGACGGCACGAGGGTTCAAAACTCCGAAAATACCTCCCCAGGCGCAGCCGGCGTTCGTGCGCTACCCTGTTTTGGTTGAAGACCGGCACGCTGTGGTTAAAAAACTCGCGCCCTGGCTGGTCCTGGGCACCTGGTTCACTTCAGTATTGGAGGAGTCCATTTCTCCCTCTGAAGCCGGGGGGTACTGCCCGGGTTCGTGCCCCCGTGCCGAAACGGCTATAAAGCACATGATTAACCTTCCTACCCATCCAAGGGTGAGCAAAAAGGACGCGGACACAATAATAGAAAAGTTGAAGGCGGCCGTGTACGACACCCCTGAGCGGGAAAGAAACGTCTGTCAAAACTATTAACTTAATTTTCCAGGCGAAAAGGCAAAGGGCTTTGACATGATTACAAAAATCGATCCCTGTAAAGAGCCGGGATGGGATGGATTCGTCCAGGACCACCCTTTAGGACTCATTTACCATCTGTCGGGATGGAAGAGGCTTATAGAGTCCAGCTTCCATCATATGAAAGGGCATTATTTTGTCATAAACGGAGACAAACAGATAAAGGCCGCCCTGCCGGCCTTCGAGGTGAGGAGCTGGATTTTGGGCAACCGGCTCGTCAGCATACCTTTTGCCACCCTTTGCGACCCGCTCGTTTCGGACCGGAATGAATTTTCGGAACTGTTCGGCGCCGTCAAAGGCCTTTCGAAAGAGCTGAGCACCTCTTATGTTGAAATACGCACGATGAGTTCTTCGGGCCTGATCTCGGATGCTACTCCGGGGAGAAAGCCATACTTGTGCCATTATTTGCGTCTCGACCGGGACCTGGCTGCAATAGAAAAGAAATTTCATACAAGTCTCAGGCAAAGGATACGAAAACTCGGGAAGAGCGGTCTCAAGCTCAGGGTGGCGGAAAATGAGGACGATCTTATTCTGTTTTACAGACTCAATTTAATGACCAGGAAGCGCCTGGGATTGCCTGCCCAGCCGTACAGGTTTTTCAAGACCCTCTGGAATGAATTCTATCCGGAAAGGCTGCGGCTCACGATTGCCGAATATGAGGATAAGCCAATTGCAGGCGTTATTCTGTTTCTGTTTAAAGACAGGGCCTCAGCCGAATTTACCGCAACCGACTGGAGGTTCATCAAAACGAACCCCGTCCATTTCCTTTACTGGGAAATCATAAATTGGGCCCACTCGAAAGGTTACGTACTTTTTGACCTGGGCAGGACGGAAAAGAGCAACCTCGGCCTGATGAGCTTTAAGGAGAGCTGGGGGACTGAAGTAATCGAATTGCCCCAGTATTTCTATCCGGCGGGGACCAGGCTGGAAATTAAGAATTCTTTCGCCCATAAGATGGCGACGAATGTTTTCCGGAAAATCCCCGATTTTGCCGCCCAACTGCTGGGCAATTTCTGCTACGCCCATCTCGGCTGAGTCTTCCAGGATGTAAAAAAAGGGCCTTCAGCTTCGACGCGAAAGCCCTTTTTTTTAC
>CAZKYN010000116.1:7820-10338 GCA_964556675.1 uncultured Syntrophaceae bacterium | reverse complement strand
GTCCCAGTTGACGATGTTCCAGAAGGCCTCGACGAATTTCGGCCTGAGGTTTTTATAATCGAGATAGTAGGCATGTTCCCAGACGTCGAGGACCATGAGGATCCTGTACATGGGATAGACGTTCACGTTGTGCTTTTCTATCTGCATGATCAACGGCCTGTTCGTCTGCAGGCAGAATGCCAATGCCGCCCACCCCGAACCTTCGGCGCTGACGGCGGCCTGGGTGAATTCCTGCTTGAAGCGGTCGAAACCGCCGAACTCCTTGTCGATCGCGTTTGCCAGGATTCCCATCGGCTTGGGGGCCGCCTTGCCGGCCGGCGCCAGGTTGCCCCAGAACAGAGAATGCAGGATATGTCCGCCTATATTGAAGGAAAGCTCTTTGAGAACGGCCTTCATGTTCACGTCGTATTTCTCTTTTCGGGACTTGTCCAATGTCTCAAGGAGGGCGTTTGCGCCTGTCACATAAGCCTGGTGGTGCTTGTCATGATGTATCTGAAGCTGCTGCTCCGAAATATAAGGCTCAAGGGCCTTGTAGTCATACGGAAGACCGGGCAGAGTGTAAAAATTGTTAGTTGCCATAACACCTCCTGTTTGTTCTTTTTTTCTCGCCCGGCCTGATTGCTCGCCGGCTGCGGAGAGAATTGATTAAATTTACCATAAATGGATGTTTGTTCCAAATTCAAAAAAAATCCAGATAAATTATAAATTCTCTTCCTGCTTATACGGGCAGATATGATTTCGGGGATTGAAAAGGGCTGAATAGTATTTAAGCGGCGGGATTAAGCCGGGGCGGCTACGGGTTCGATGCACCGGGGCGAATCGAACTGCGGAGAATTGACCAGCGGAGAGACCTCGCGCATTTCCATCAGCCCTTCCGGATAGGGCCGGAGGATTTCCCCGAGCTCGCCCGGACCGGCGCCCGGGTTGAGCCATATATCAATTTTTTCGCGGGGGATAATGGCGGGCATGCGGTCATGGCAATGCCTTACGAGGCTGTTGGCGGCCACGGTCAGGATCGCGCATGTCGTGCGCCTGGCCCCTTCGGTCAGGGATGTCTCATAAATGCCTGCCATGCCGAAAGGGCGCCCATCGCTCAGTGTTATATAGAAGGGCTTTTTTGTCTTGCCCGGCAGCCATTCGTAGAACCCGTCGGCGATGACCAGGCAGCGCCTGCGGCGGAATGCGTCCCGGAAAACGGGCTTCAGGGCGGCTGTTTCGGCCCGCGCGTTTATGACCGCTTTTTTATTTTCCCTGCTCCAGGCCGGGATGAAACCCCAATGGAAAAACTCCAGAAAACGGCCGGAGCAAGAGGAGAGCGGGTTTGACGCCGGTCCGGCAACCACTGCCGCGATTTCCCGCCCCGGAGCTATGTTGAAGCTTGGGGGGCAGTTTAAGGCCCTGCCGGTCATTTCCTGAATCCCGAAAGATTCGGCAATCACCACATAAGGGCTTACGCTGACAAAACGGCCGCACACTTATCGGGCCCGCCCCTGCGATCTTTCCTTAACTTTTTTCATCTTGCGCGAGAACAGGCTCATGGCGGCAAAGATTATAAACCCGATCCCGATCATCAGTTGAACCAGGACCTCTTCCTTCTCTGCGCCGGCCCTGAAGGCTTCGACGGCCTTGGCAATATTCGAGACACCGAAAAATACAAACAGGATGGGTATTATGTAATTGAGGACATTGCCGAGGCGCAGCTGCGGGCCGGCTTCAGGCGTTGTCGGGTTCTGTGGGGCCGGACCGGGGGCCGGCTCGCCGGAAGTTCCTGCGAAAGGTCCGGGATAAGAGCTTGCCGGGGCCCGCATTTTGTCCGTTTTAGGCCGGCGCCCAAAAGCAGGGGAGGGCCGGTACCCGGTTTCTTCTTTTCTCTGGCCGGAAAGGGCCCAGATCAGCCGGTCGCGCTCTTCGGGGTCTTTTACTGTTTTGAGTCTTCGTATCATGTCCTGGCGCTGTGATTCGCTGTCGCCAATCGAAATACCGAATTTGCCCAGCAAATCTCCTACCGTGTTCTGAGGATCAGCCATGAAGCCCTCCAGTTCGTTTTCATTATAGCCCGTTTTTATTCTGTTTTTATATCACATTGAAAAAAAAGCCAGTCAAGGGAAAAAGCTACGGTCAAGGGCCCCGGAAAAATAAGTGATCGGAACCGGGCAAATCAGATGTATCATTATGGAGTGATCAATCATATGAAATTATGGTGTGAAAAAGAGGCAAGTATAAAGGAGAATCGTATGTCAAACGCAAAGAACGGCGACACGGTCAAGGTCCATTATACCGGAAAGCTCGAGGACGGCACCGTTTTCGACTCTTCTGAGAACAAGGAGCCCCTGGAGTTCAAGATCGGAGAGGGGCAGGTGATCGCCGGATTCGAAGAGGCCGTGATTGGAATGGACAGGGGGGATTCCAAAACGGCCAGAATTCCCGCCCACAAGGCTTACGGCCCGCACCGGGAGGACATGGTGATTGAGGTGGACCGCGACAAGCTTTCCTCCGACACCGTGCCGAAGAAGGGCGA
>CAZKYN010000116.1:0-7720 GCA_964556675.1 uncultured Syntrophaceae bacterium | reverse complement strand
TGATTGAGGTGGACCGCGACAAGCTTTCCTCCGACACCGTGCCGAAGAAGGGCGAGCTGTGGCAGATCAGCAGGGAAAACGACGAACCCATTATCGTTATGGTTGCGGATGTCGATGATAAAAAGGTCACCCTCGATGCCAACCACCCCCTTGCCGGCAAGGACCTCACCTTCGATATACAGGTGGAAGAAATCAGCGTCTGAATTGATTTTAACAGGAATTTCGCTGTCGTTGAAGTCGGCGCCTTAGTTTTTCCTCACGACATCGAGTGCGATCCTGATCCGTGCCGCGAGGAATTCGATGTTGGACTGGCTGGGCGGCGGGGCCACGCCGCCCCCGTTAATAACTTCGCTCGAAAGCACCACTCTGGCTTCGGGATTGATGCGGCGGATCTGATCGAGGAGGTCCCGGGCGCCGCTCTTCAACTTGTCAATCACCACCAAATCTATTCCCATCCGGTTCCGGCTGTAAATAGAAATAGCTTCCGCAGCGCTGGTGGCCAGGAGGATGCTGTAACCGAATGCCTCCAGGATCTCCTTGATCAGGTCGCCGTTGATCAGGTCCTCGTGGATGAGCAGGAGATTTTCGCCCCTGCCCCTGACGACTCTTATAAGAAGCCGCTCTACCTGCTTTTGCCTTGTGATATCGTTAACGCTGCCGAGGACCGCGGCCCTGCCCTCGTAAAAGAAAGGGACCACCGACTCCAGCAGCCATTTTATTTCCCCGGTTTTGGTTACGATGCGGTATTCGTAGGGTGAATTGAGCTCGCCCCGGAGCATCTGCTTGCTGCGTTCCCTCATCTTCTGCCGGTAATCGGGATGGACAATCTCCATCATGCTCATTTTCTTCAACTCTTCCGCTGTGTATCCCAGGTAGCTTGACATGAAGTGGTTGGCATAGACTATCCTGCCTTCCTGCCGGAGGTAAATCCCGATCTGGATATTCTCCCCGGCAATGCGGAAGGCGTTTTCGAGCACCTTGCGTTCCGTGATATCGCGGGTAACTCCCAGCACGGCCTGCACTCCGTCGTCTTCCCTGTAGCGCAGCGGGACGAGCCGCGTGTCCTCCCATGAGTCGCCTCCCGTTAGGGCCGCGGCCGTTTCAAAACGGACGGGCTCTCCCGTGGAAAACACAGAGTCGTACATGCCCTTGTAATATTCGTATGCTTCCGCAGAGATGAATTCCTTCCAGGACTTGCCGATCATTTCTTCGGGCCTGAGCTCGAATATCCGGGCGGCCCTGCTGTTTACGTAGCGGATCCGGTCTTCGGGATCGATTATGTAGATCAGGTCATGAGATGCTTCGGCGATGAGGCGATAGCGCCGCTCGCTGAGTTGCAGTTCCTCGCTGGACTGAAGTCCGGCCGCCTTGATTTTTTCGTCATTATTCCTGGATTCCGTTATGTCCCTGGCTATGCCCTCCACTCCCTTCACCTCGCCCTGTTCGTCAAGGATGGGAATGGCTTTCAGTTCGAGCCAGGCCTCGACGCCGTCCTTTCTCCTGATCCGGAATTCCAGGGGCATATCCCAGCTTCCGGAAATACAGTCGCTCACGGCCTGTATCTTCTTATAGTCTTCAGGTTCTATGATCTTGAGTCCGAGATCCGGATCGGCATAAAACTCGTTTAGACCGTACCCGGTTATGCTCTCGGCGGCCCTGTTTATGAACGACAGGGAGCCCTTGTCGTCCTCGTCATAGCGGTAGACCATTTCCGGGATATTGTCCGCGAGCCGCCTGTAGCGGGCCTCGCAGCGCCGCAGGGCCTCTTCGGCCTGCCTTTGACAATCCAGGTCGCGCCCGACAATCTGGATCCCTGTTACGTCGCCGCCAGGGCTGAACGAAGCGATACAGCGCCACTGAAGCAGGCGCCCCGGGCTGTCGGGAACGGTTGCCCGGTGCTCAATCAGGATCGACGGTGTTTCGGGACTGAGGGGAGGCAACGATTTCAATATCTCGATGCCGGGAGCGGGGTCGAGGATGTTTCTGCCAACAAGATCCCTGGATTCAATGCGGGTCAGGTTGCAGAAGGCCGGGTTGGCATATATTATGAAACCCTCGGCTGAAAGCCGGCAGATCGGCTCGGCCTGGTTTTCGACAATTTCCCTGAAAACAGCCTCGCTCTTCTGTAATTCATCAATACGCTGCTGGAGATCATGGCTGAATTTTGAGGCTGCCATCGGATATCTCCTTCCCGGTTCATGCGTATGTGCTCGAAAGGAATCATACTGTAGCCTAAAACATCATAAATTGCAAACAATATATGTTGTAAACAGCGCCCTCCTTTGTTTTGCAAAAGCACAACAGGAATCGAGGCGGCGTCAATAAAACCTTGAAAAAACGCTTATGTTCTGTTTGGGTAGTCATTATCGAAAAGGAAAGGAGCCGCACTCATGAGCAGCACGAAAGAGGTTATCAGCAGCTCCGAAGCGCCGCAGGCGATCGGGCCCTATTCACAGGCGATCCGCTTCGGGGACCTGTTGTTCGTGTCGGGAATGATCCCGATCGATGCCAAAACGGGTGAGATGCTGACAGGTAATTTTGAAGCGGAAGTAAGACTCGTTCTGGAGAACCTCAGGGCGGTCGTTGAGGCCGCCGGAATGGATTTGAGCAATGTCCTGAAGACGTCGGTCTTCCTGCGCGACATGGGCCAATTCGCGGTTTTTAACGGGATATACGCCGGGTATTTCGGTGAAAACCCGCCGGCGCGGGAGACGGTGCAGCCGGCAAGGCTTCCGCGCGATGCCTCCATCGAGATTTCGGCGATCTGCGGAAAGTGAATTTAGCCGGTTTTTGAAAATGTTTATTTACAGACCCAGGCTGTCCAGAAACTCTTTCCCCGGAAAGCGAGGACAGGGACGAGGCGCGAGTTTTTCAACAGCTTGAGAAGGAGCTGACCGGTTGCCTGCCAATCTTCCTCCTCAATACCACGAGGCTGAAAGGAGATATCGCGAAGCAAGGGAACTTGACGAGAAAATCGAGGCCCTCGAGGACATGCTCGCGATTATCCCCAAGCACAAGGGGACGGATAAACTCAAAGCAGACCTGCGCAGGAGGATCTCCAAGCACAAGGATCAGCAGCTCCAGCGCAAGGGCGCCGGCAAGATCAAAACAGCCTATTCCATCGAGAGGGAGGGCGCCGCCCAGATCGCATTGATCGGCCCTCCCAATTCCGGGAAATCTTCGCTGGTCGCCACTTTGACAAACGCCTCGCCGGAAATTGCGGCTTTCCCCCACACAACGCACAAACCCACTCCCGGCATGGCCGTTTTTGAGAACATCCAGTTCCAGTTGATAGACACGCCGCCCCTTACAAGGGATTATGCCGACCCGGCCCTGATCGATCTGTTGCGCCGGACCGATATCATTGCCATAGTGCTGGACATCGCCGCCGACCCGCTGCACCAGCTCGACGAGACCCTTTCGATTCTCAGGGATAACCGTATCTACGCGGAAGGGCACCCCGTTCCGGGGGACCTCCCCAAGCGGCCGTTTATAAAAAAGATGATGATCGCGGTCAATAAGGCGGACGGGCCGGCCGAAGTCGAGGATTACGAGGCTTTCCGGGAGCTGAGCGGCACCGGGATCCCTTCGGCCGCGGTCTCCACCCGCAGCGGGATGAACCTCGATAAATTCCTGAAGCTCATCTTCGGGCTCTCGGGCATGATCAGGGTGTTCACGAAAACGCCCGGGAAGGAGCCCGACAGGAACATGCCGTTCGTAGTTCCGCGCGGCTGCACCGTCGAGGAACTCGCAGGCATGATCCACAAGGACTTTGTCTCCAGGATGAAATATGCCCGGGTCTGGGGGCGCGCCGTCCACGGCCAGATGGTCCAGCGCGATTATGTCATGCTGGACGGCGATGTCGTGGAAATCCACATGTGAACGGGCCCCGGCGCAAACATGACCCGCTTAAAATGCTTGACAAGCAGGTGCTTTTTATACGAAAAATGCCCGTACCACTCTTGAGGAGGAACCTATGAACGTGTTCGATCCCGCTGACGTTGTCAATTTTGCCATCCGGATCGAGGAGAACGGCGAACGTTTTTACCGCTATGCCGCAATGATCTCAGACGATGAAGAGACGAGATATCTGTTCAACTTCCTTGCGGACGAGGAAATCAAGCACAAACAGTATTTTGAAAGCGTGCTGTCCCGCCTCGACCTGACGGGCAGGTTCAGTTTTGAATCGTACCAGGGCGAGTACATGCAGTATGTGCAGAATTACCTGGACAGGAAAATTATCTTTAACAAAAGGGCGGAGCAGGATTTTTCGGGCATTAGAGACATAATGTCAGCCCTGAATTTCGCAATAGACAGAGAGTCCGATTCCATCCTGTACTATTCGGAAATCAAGAACCTGGTGCCCAAGGCGCAGCACTCCAGGATAGACACCATCATTGAGGAGGAGCGCCGGCATTTTCTGAAACTCTCCACTTTCAAAAAGGAGATCACGCCCAAGTAAATTGAAATTTGGTCGACAAAAAAGGGCGGACCCCGGTCCGCCCTTTCTGTTTTGCTCCTTTCAAAAAGCAGGTTTAAAGCAGATTACTTCCTGATGCTGTAAAAGGCGGATTTCCCGCGGTAGCCGCCGGAATCGGCAAGGTCCTCTTCAATCCTTATAAGCTGATTGTACTTGGCCAGACGCTCGCTGCGCGACACCGAGCCGCTTTTTATCTGGCCCATGTTGGCTCCGACCGCCAGGTCGGCTATAAAAGAGTCCTCCGTCTCCCCGGAGCGATGCGACACGACTGTCGTGTACCCCGCCTCTTTCGCGCACTGGATAGTGTCGAGAGTTTCGGAAAGTGTGCCGATCTGATTTACTTTGATCAGGATTGAATTGGCTACCCCGCGTTTGATTCCCTCTTCGAGGCGCTTTTTGCTGGTGACAAACAGGTCGTCGCCGACGATCTGGACCTTGGAGCCGAGCTCGTCGGTAAGCATTTTCCAGCCTTCCCAGTCGTCTTCCGCCAGGCCGTCTTCAATCGAGATGACGGGGTATTTTTTTACAAGGTCGGCGTAAAACTTCACCATGTCCCCGGCGCTCTTGTTTGGTTTCTTTTCCGCCGCCATCACGTATTTGCCGTTTTCATAAAAAGAGCTGGCCGCCGAGTCCAGTGCCAGGAAGATGTCCTCGCCCGGTTTGTACTTGGCCCGCTCGATTGCCTTCATGATAACGGAGACGGCCTCTTCGTTGGACTTGAGGTTCGGCGCATACCCGCCCTCATCGCCCACGGAAGTATTATACTTGCTCTCCTTGAGGACGGCGGCAAGGTTGTGGAACACCTCGCTGCACATCCGGATGGCGTCGCGGAAGTATTTCGCGCCCGCGGGCACGATCATGAATTCCTGGATATCGACATTGTTGTCCGCGTGCTGGCCGCCATTGAGGATATTCACCATGGGCACGGGCAGGTCGCGGGCGGTGACGCCCCCGATATACCTGTAGATCGGCATCCCGAGCTCGGCCGCGCCCGCCTTGGCGCAGGCGAGCGAAATGCCCAGAATCGCGTTCGCCCCGAGCTTGCTCTTGTTTTCCGTCCCGTCCATTTGGATCATGGCGAAGTCGACGGCCCGCTGGTCGAAACAGTCCATCCCGATGATTGAGGGCCTGATCTTGTGGATTATATTGTGCAGGGCCTTCTGGACCCCTTTCCCCATGTATCTTTTCTTGTCCTTGTCCCTCAACTCGAGAGCTTCGTGCTCCCCGGTTGAGGCGCCTGAAGGCACCGATGCCCTAACGATGGTTCCGGATATGGTCTCCAGCTCTACTTCAACAGTGGGATTTCCGCGCGAATCAAGGATTTCCCGTGGGTGAATACGGATTATTTCTGACATCTGGACCTCCTGGCAATATTTGATCGAAGCTTTATTGATTTATCCCAGTAACTGGAATATTTCAAGGGATACGGGGGAACCGGAAGGCTACACAAGGCCGATTCTCTTGATAAGATAGACAAGATAAAGTAGGATTACAAGCCCAATATGGAAGGGCTTTTGCAGGATTATACAGGGACAGGATGACACAGCAGAAAAGAACGAAATTATTCCTCCACCTGAAGAAATGGCTGGAGAAGGCATGTCTCGATTTCGGGATGATCGAGAAGGGCGACCGCATCCTGGTCGGGGTTTCCGGCGGCGCGGACAGCTTTGCCCTGCTGGACCTCCTCAACACCCCGATGCTGTATATCCCGTCCGATTCCTACATCATGGCCGCGCATATCGACCTGGGTTTTGAGCCGGGCTGCCAGGGGTATAACGTACTCGAGAAATATATGAAGGAAAGCGGATACAATTACAGGATGGAAAAGACAGATATCGGCCCGTTCGCGCACGGGGAGAGCAACAGGAAAAATCCCTGCTTCCTGTGCTCGCGCCTCAGGCGCAAGCGGCTATTCGAAATTGCCGGCGAACACGGGTGCAACAAGGTAGCGCTGGCCCACCACAAGGACGACATAATAGAAACCCTGATGATCAATATCCTTTACGGCCGCGAGATCAGCACCATGATGCCCAGGCAGGATATTTTCAAGGGGAAGATGAGCATCATCAGGCCGCTGGCATACATCAGGGAAGAACTGGTGAAAAAATATTCCCGGGAAAGGGGCTTCCCGGTTATCCATACGCCGTGCCCCACGAGCCGCACTTCCCGCCGGGCGCTGGTGAAAAAGCTCCTGAGGGAATTCGAAAAGGACAACAGGAATATCCGCGAAAACATCTTCAAGTCCATGAAGCATGTTAAACCGGATTACCTGCCGTTCCCTCTCGAGAAGGCAGCAGGGGGCGGCAATGGCTAAGAAACAGGCAGGCGAAAAGATAATCGCCCAGAACAAGACGGCCCGCCTCAACTACTTCATCGAGGACACCATGGAAGCAGGGATATCCCTTCTCGGGACCGAGGTCAAATCCATGAGGGAGGGCAAGGTGAACCTGAAGGACAGCTACGCCATGGTCGAGGATGGGGAGGTATTTGTCTACGACATGCACGTGAGCCCCTATTCCCACGGCAACCGCATGAACCATGACCCGCTGCGCAAGCGTAAGCTCCTTCTGCACGGGCGGGAGATAAAGAGGCTTTACGGCAAGTCGCGCGAACGCGGCCTCGCGCTGATTCCGCTGAAGCTCTATTTCAAAAACGGCCGCGTCAAGCTGGAGCTGGGCGTCGGCAAGGGCAAGAAGCTCTACGACAAGCGCGAGGACATAAAGGGCCAGGCCGCGCGGCGGGAAATCGAACGCGGCATGCGCACCCGGTAAACCCCGCTAAAAACTCACCCTGATCCTGTCGAATGGATCACCCGATGTCCCCCTCTGGAGGGGGTCAGGGGGAGGTCAATTCAGGAATCCCCTGCTACTCCCCCGGCCGGGGCTTCACGAGCAGCCGGTTGGGGTCATGCGGAAAATCGGGGCTGTGGTAACCGCCCTTCACCGGGTCATAAGATTCCAGGGGCATCTCGTGGATCCTCCCCGTGGAAGGGTCCTTCATTCTTTCGTATCCCATCATCGCCTCTCGCCGCGCCTGACTGATGCGGGATTCGGAGATCCCCTTCCTCTTCCATGATTCTATCAGGGCGGAAATGTTCAGGGGATTATTACGGACGTAGATCAGAGTGCTATTGCCGGCGACCTCCCTCGTATTGGTTATCCTTATGCGCTTCGAAATTGCCGGGAGGTAAAGACTCGCAGCGGGCGAAGTATTCACTGACGCCTGGTACCCGACGATCAT
>CAZKYN010000115.1:0-10357 GCA_964556675.1 uncultured Syntrophaceae bacterium | reverse complement strand
CATAGACCATTGCGTCATCTTCATCAACCGCAAAAAAAACCGACGAGCTTCCGCCCGAATCTATAGCTGGTTTCACGATGCAGGGAAGACCGACGGAATTCAAATCGGACCTGCAGGAAATAGCTGTTGTGCGGGGCGCTGCAATTTTATTTTTTTCAAGGTATTCAAAAGTAGCCTCTTTGTTGGAGCAAAGGGATATCACGTCCGGGGAGTTGGAGATAACACTGATTCCCTCTGCTTGAAATGTGGCAAAACTCCCGTTCAGCAGAACCATGGGCCCTTCTCCGCCGGCTATAATTAATTTGACGCCGGTCTGCCTGCATGCTTCCAGCACATTGTCCACGTAATTATTGCGGCTGATATGGAATGTTTCGGCGAAACCCGGATCATAGAGCCCATAAGCAGTGGAAGAAATATCGCAACCGTAAATTTCATAGCGTCCCGCCAATGCCAGCGACTTCTGGATCTCTGTTCCCAGTGAAGCGCCCCCTATTCCGGCGATCATAACTTTCGTCTTGTTCATAATGCCTGCCGCCGAGACATGATTTTTTGTACCACTTCGATGACCCGGTCCTGGTCGCTTGCACTCATATCATGGTAGGCGGGCAAATTGATTGCCCTGCCGGATAAACCTCTGCTGACGAAGTTTTCAAAGCCGGATTCAAACAGGCCCGTAGACGTCAGAGGCCAGAAAAAACTCCGTGAATCAGTATTTTCGGCTGCGAAAGCGCTGATCAGCATTTCACGAGATATTCCGGTTTCCGCGCTAAAGACACATGTCGGCATCCAGTAACCGTTCACCGTTCCGGGCTTTTCGGGATTCATGGAGATGGTCGGATATTTGAGCAGGCTTTCAGCATAATACTCAAATATCCGCCTCTTGCGGGAAACCAGCTCGGCTATCCGCTCCATCTGGGCGCAGCCGATCGCCGCCTGTATGTTTGACATCTTGTATTTGAACCCCACCATGTCCGGCCAGAACTGTTTCTTCTGGGCGCGGGCGCGGCCGTGATTGCTGAGAGTCAGGACCTTTTCATACAGGTCGTCATCGTTGGTCACAAACATCCCCCCCTCGCCGGTCGTGACCGTCTTTGTGCCGTGAAAAGAGAATGCCCCAAAATCCGCCATGCTGCCGGCCCGCCTGCCATGGTAAACGGACCCGATAGCTTCGGCGGCGTCCTCGATCACCGGAATCCCGCGGCTGCGGCCGATTGCGAGCAGTTCGTCCATTTCGCAGAGGTTTCCATACAAGTGGACGGCGATGATGGCCTTTGTTTTCTTTGTAATTGCGGCCTGGGCCTTTTCGGGATCGATGCACCAGGTGTCCGGCAGCACATCTACGAATACGGGCTTTGCCCCCAGGTAGGTTATCGGCGCAGCGGAAGCAATCCAGTTTATGTCGGCTAAAATGACCTCGTCTCCGGGGCCGACGCCCAGGGCGGCCAGTCCCATATGAAGGGCCCCCGTACAGCTGGAAGTTGCTATTGCATGCTTGACGCCCAAATGGTCCCGGAAAGCCGCCTCAAACCGAAATATGTAATCATAGCAATGGTCGCCCCAGCCGCTCGCGGCGGCATCCGTTGCGTACCTTATTTCCAGCTCCGTGATGCTTGGTTTAGTATAATAAATACGGCTCATGGTTGTCCGATGTCTATGTATGCAGAAAACATGCCTGACAAACACCTTGCCGTCCTGAAATTAATCCGGTTATTCACCAGTAATAACGACAGCTTAGATGCTAAAAGTATTTTCCGGTTGGATGGAAAATTTGCCAGGAAATTGTCTACCCTGTCAAATTTGCCTCCCGGCAGAAAATACCCCGGCGCTTACCCTGGATTTTCCCCGGGCGGAACCGCCACAAATGTGAAGCGGTTGATGTTCAAGGACAAATTTAGTATTAATCCCGGACCTGTTCAGATTTCTACAGACCTCAAAAACAGCAAAGGTGCGCTTATGAAAATCATCGCCGTCAACGGCAGCCCGAGAAAAGAATGGAATACCGCCACGCTCCTGCATAAATGCCTGGAAGGGGCCTCGACCCGGGGGGCGGATACGGAGCTCGTCCATCTCTATGATTTGACCTACCGGGGATGCGTCAGCTGTTTCTGCTGCAAGACGAAAGACGGCAAGGGCTACGGCAGGTGCAACGTGAATGACGGCCTTACCCCGGTCCTGCAGAAGATTGCCAGGGCGGATGCGCTGGTATTGGGCTCCCCGATATATTTCGGCACGGTCACGGGAGAAATGAAGTCCTTCCTGGAGCGCCTGTGCTTCCCTTACATGACGTACACCGACCCGCCCGGATCGATCTTTCCCGGAAAGCTCCGGGCCGGTTTCATTTATACGCTGGGCGCCACCGAGGAGATGGCGAAAGACCGCGGCTTCGACAGGCACATAGCGCTCAATGAACTATTCCTGGGATTTGTCTTCGGGGGCACGGAAACGCTGTGCAGCTACGATACTTACCAGTTCGAAGACTACTCGAAGGTGTTCGCGCCGCGCTGGGACCCGGAACAGAAGGCCCGCCGCCGCTCGGAAGTATTCCCCCTCGACTGCACGAAGGCGTTCGAAATGGGGATCAGGCTTGTTAAATGACCCCGGCAGCAGTCCTATCTGGCCGTCAGCCTTTCCAGTTCGGCGACCACGCGGTCCAGTTCGTCGCAGATCGGGTTCATATGTCCGGTCCTGAATTCGGAGACGAGCGCCCGGTAATACCAGAGAGTGCCTTCCCTGCCCCCGGTAAACCGGCCCCATAATTGTTCACCAACGTCCCGGTAATCTTTTAATATGCACTGCGCGTTCTGAAGCTTATCCGAGGCGGAAACCAGGCGCACGGAAGGCGACGCGTTCTTCAGATGGGCGATGTATGCCTCCTTCCTTTGCCGCCACGGAGGTTTGGGAGTAACGTCCGTATCGGTGCAGCCCTCAACTATTTCCAGGACCCTGTCCCCGAACAGTTCCCGGATATCTCCCCTGACCTCCTGGACCGGCCTGCCGTTCGGGTCCTCAATGGCGTCGTGGAGCAACGCGGCGATGGCTTCATCTTCGTCGGCTCCATACTCCAGCGCTATTCCGGACACACACAGCAAATGAGAGATATACGGGATCCCCGTCCCCTTGCGCTGCTGGGAATTATGGTGCCGGACCGCGTATACAACGGCTCTTTCAAAGCGGTCGGATAGTATCATTCGGGCCCCTTGCTGAAATGAGATGGGAATGCAGCCGCTCCTGAATACTACGCCCCGTTTTAAAAAATCAAATAGATAAAACAGCAATCTCCGGATATTATCCAATTCACAGATCGAGCAAGGAACAAAACGATGAAAAACAGCGATCAAAATAATTTCACCGGCCCTCACCAATTCACAATGGAGGGCTGGATCAGCTGCTCACCTTTCGAGCGCCTGCTGCATATGGAGATCCTCGAAGCGGCCGGAGGCAAATCCATCCTGACAATGCCCTTTCTCCTCGACCTGGCGCAAGGCGCCGGGCTGATGCACGGCGGGGCCCTGGTGAGCCTCGCAGATACCGCGGTCGCCATGGCGATCAAGAGCATGGTGGCGGAGAAAAGCCATTTTGCGACCATTTCCCTCGAGGCAAGATTTCTCGCGCCCGTGAAGAAGGGCCTTGTCACCGCGAGAGCCGAGATTATCGGCCGGGAGGGAAGGAACTGGCACGGCAAGGCCGTTGTTTATGATGAAGACAACCGGCCGGTCCTGGAATTCATGTCCCACTTCAAAATGGCAAAGGACCTGGAGATCAGGGGCGCAGTGGAGTTTCGATAAGAAAACCTATCGCGCCGTCGATTCATCTGGTATATAGGGCCGGTCTTGCCTGAAGTGCCCGGCAATTCCTGTCAAATCATTTTAAGGAGCAATCCTGCATGGCGGAGTCTTCAGATTCAAAAACGGATCCTTCCTGGATACGGCATGTCCCGTTCGGCAAAGTCATAGAATGGCGCCGCCACATCCACCAGAACCCGGAGCTTTCGTTCCAGGAAATAAATACATCAGGTTATGTCGAGAAAATCCTCAAAGACTTAGGAAACATCGAAGTGAAACGGCCGACTCCGACCAGCGTGCTCGGCATCCTGCGCGGAGCAAGACCGGGCAGGACTGTGGCCTTCCGCGCTGACATGGACGCCCTGCCGGTGCCGGAAGAAACGGGCCTCCCCTTTGCTTCGAAAATTGACGGTGTGAGCCATGCCTGCGGTCATGACGCGCACACCGCCATGCTCCTCGGGGCGGCGTCTGTCCTCTCCAAAATGCAGCAGGAGTTTGCCGGTACTGTATATTTCATATTCCAGCACGCGGAAGAAAAACATCCCGGCGGGGCCCGGCAGATAATCGATTCCGGCGCCCTCAAAGGGGTGGACGCTTTCTTCGGCATGCATGTCTTCCCGGTCCAGACAGGCAAAATCGGCATCCTTCCCCGGGGGGCCGCTTCAACTGCATCCGATACCATCTATCTGACACTCCGCGGCAAAGGGACCCACGGTTCCCAGCCGCAACTGGGCATAGACCCGGTGGTGGCGGGAGCGGAAATCATTATGGCCCTGCAGACCGTCATCTCGCGCAACATAGAGCCCGGCGATATTGCGGTAATTTCGGTGGGAAAATTCCATGCCGGCAATGCCCCGAACGTCATCCCCGAGACGGCTGAGCTTGCGGCAACTGTCAGGACCATATCAAAAAGCACCCGCCTGCTCGTGGCTGAGCGGGTGAAAACGGTCATTGATTCGATCGCTAAAGCGCATGGCACGACTTATGATCTCAATTACATTATGGACTGCCCTGTGGTCGAAAACGATGTGACCCTAACGGCGTTGGCCAGGGAGAGCGCTATCAAAGTTTTGGGCGCCGGCCAGGTATTTGAAGCCCCCCGTATCCCGGGCAGCGAAGATTTTGCCCGCTACAGGGAACTTGCCCCTGAATGCATGATAGCCCTGGGCGCGGGTCCGGGCGCGCCGAACCACAATCCCAAGTTCACTATTGATGAGGCAGCTTTAGAGAATGGCGTGAAGACGCAGGTGCAGATCATCCTTGATTACCTGAATCAGAAATAGTCCTCGTACAGGCAGGATATCAAGACAACCCGGCAGGATGTCAGGACAAGAGCGTCCGATTTGATTCCCGCGGGAATCCCATCCCTGTTCAAAAAGGGGGGTCACTTATGCTTTCATCAATAATTCTGCTGAGTTCATTTTTGTTCTCCCTCTCAGTTGCCATACCGGCTATTTCAAATCCGGCGATAATCAGAAATGGCGAGGGTTGATTCGGCCCTTATCATCATAGTAATTCTAGGTTCCATAAGCGATTACATGTATCCAAATTACGCATACCTGGTTATGCTTTTTGGACTCTTGTTCTTCTTTCTTATCCCTTTGTTTTTTAAGAGAATCAGAAAAAATCAAAAAGTGCTTTGAATGATCCTTACATCCTATGTAGATCATCCTGCATCGGACTCTCTCCTATGGATAATTCGGACACAAGACGATGGTTGCGAGGTTATTTCGGGCGTAAAGCATTTACTTGAAAAAAGGATGGCAAACTTCACACAAGCATGAGGAGGTGACGGAGTCATGCGCTTCAAACCAAAAGCAGTCGATGAGCAACTCATCGAAAAAGTCATGAACCGGATCAAGCGGGAGGCTGAGATCAGCCTTATGTACCTGAAGCTCAGCGGTCCCGGTTAAAACCCGCCTTTCGCCTCCGTTTGCCTTTCCGCTCTCCAGGCTTGAACACGACATGATTATCCCCTTAATCGATGACAGGCTGCCCGGGCGACTGGCTCGAACCGAAATGGTCGCGATAGCGGCCAGGGGTCACGCCGACAGAGCGATGGAAAGTGCGCCGCATCAGCTCCGCGCTCCCGAATCCGCAGGCGGAGGCGATTTCCTCCAGGCTTTTTTCCGTCCGTTCGAGATGGTTCCGGGCGGCTTCCAGCCGAAGCCGTTCAACATAGCGGGCCGGCGTAATTCCGAGCTCGCGGGAAAAGACACGGGCGAAATTGCGCGCGCTCATGGCAGCGCGCCGCGCCAGGGCCTCAACCGAGAGGTCCGTATCCAGATTCTCCCTCATCCAGGCCTGCAGTTCGTGAAGCGGTTTTCTTTCCGATGCCTGCGCCGACAGGGAGGCGCTGAACTGCGACTGCCCGCCGGGCCTGCGCAAGAACAGCACGAGTTCGCGCGCCACCTTGAGGGCCATGCCGCTGCCGTAATCCTCTTCAACGAACCCCAGGGCAAGGTCCATTCCCGCCGTGACTCCGGCGGACGTATAGATCTTTCCATCCCTGACCCAGATCGGGTCCGGGTCGACGGCGACGCGGGGATAGCGCGAGGCCAGGGTTTCAGCCAGGGCCCAATGAGTGGTGGCCCGCCTGCCGTCGAGCAGGCCGGCCTCACCCAATAAAAAGGCCCCGCTGCAGACTGATCCCAGGCGGCGCACCCTGGCAGACATCCGGCGCACCCAGGAGACGACCTTTTTCTCGCGCATTTTCAAAACACCCTGTCCTCCGACTATCAGCAGAGTGTCCACCTTTCCGCGAATCTCGCGATAACCGCAGTGCGCGGACATCGACAATCCAAGCGAGCCTGCCAGCATACAACCTGTGCCCGTGGTGGCCAGTTCCATTTCATATGCGTCGTATCTTTGCATGCGGTTAACGGACGCGAACACCGACATGGGCCCGACAATATCGAGCTCCATGGCAGGCGGGACGGCAAGCAGTACAACCCGCTTTGCCCTTCGGTTTTTTTCAGATTCCTTCATATCCGGTCCTCCGGTGAAATCCCGTCCAGCATATCAGGGGAAAATTTCTATCTCAAGCTATTTGGCAGATTTGGTGGGGTTTTTGTCATTTCGGACAGCGCTGTTCTTGTGTATAAGATATGGTAAAAGGGAACACAAATTAAAGCACGGGAGGATCCGCAATGAAAAGGGCGCTGCTTGTCATTGATGTACAGAACGAATACTTCACGGGCAAGGTAAAAATCACGCATCCGCCGGGCAGCCTGGAAAACATTTTGAAGGTGATGGATTGCGCGCGCGAACACGGCATTCCGGTCATTATCGTCCAGCATACGGCGCCGCAGCAGGATTCGCCGGTCTTCCGGAAGGGGACGGATGCCTGGGAGCTTCACCCGGAAATAGCAGCCCGGAAACACGATTTCCTGATCGAGAAGAACCTTCCCGGCAGTTTTACCGGGACCGGCCTGGAATCCTGGCTGCGCGAAAACCGGGTCGATACGGTTGTCATCAGCGGGTACATGACCCAGATGTGCTGCGACACGACGGCCCGGCAGGCCTTCCACCTGGGATTTTCAGTGGAGTTTATCTCAGATGCGACGGGGACGCTGCCAATTTCCAACAGCGCCGGAAGCGTCACCGGCGAAGAGCTTCACCGCGCCGTCCTGGTTACTCAGGCAATGCGATTCAGCAAGGTGCTGGCTTCAGGCAACTGGATCGAGAAAGTTTCGAAATAAATTCATGCAGGCGCATGCGAAGCTCAGCGAAGGTGAAATGCGAAAATGAGTGAAATAAATATCCGGCCTGCCGGTCCCTCCGACTATCAAGCAGTCATTTCCGTTGTCAACGATTGGTGGGGCGGGCGCAATGTGAAAGACATGATTCCCAGGCTTTTTTTCAAGCATTTTACCGGTACCAGTCTGGTTGCCGAATGCAGGGGGGAAATTGCCGGTTTCCTTACCGGATTTAAGTCCCAGACTTACCCGGACCAGGCCTATATCCATTTTCTCGGGGTCCACCCCGATTATCGGCGACAAGGCCTGGCGAGAAAACTGCACGAGAGATTCTACAAGATTGTGAAAGAACTAGGGTGCCGCAGTATCCAGTGTGTAACTTCGCCGCTCAATAAGGTTTCAATCGCATTCCATGTGGAAATGGGATTTGCGATTGAAGCGGGTAATAAATTTATGGACGGGGTCTCATACACGGAAGACTACGACGGGCCGGGAGGTGGCGACAGGGTATTGTTCCTGAAACAGCTCTAAATTATGTTGCCCTGCGCATTAACGGACACAGTCGAAGATGTCCTGCCATGAACTGATTTATCGCTCACACCTGAAAGGTGAAATTTTGTTTTTCGGAAAAGTCTATGACCGCCTGAAGGAGTGCGCTTTTGCCCAAGTATAATAGCTTAAGGAGCTCAATCTGACCGGCGGGATGAAACTTTTTTCTTCCTATCCGGATAAACTTTAATTTCGACAAAAGCTGACCTGTCTATTCGCTTTGGCAGACCAAGAGACTTATATTTTCTCAGATACTCGTTATAGTTTCCTTGCGGATAGTATTTACCATGACGGCTACTGGCCAACTTTTTTCCCGAAATAGTTAATATTTCATCCCATTCACATTCTTCGCAATTGCCGCCAGAGTAATAATTTATAATCAGGTAAGGGCCCTTCGCCCCATTTGCGCATAGTATTCCAGTTGCCAATGCATCGAGGGATTTATCCTTCGACAGTTTACCTGATGTACTATTTTCGATTATCTCCCCTGTTTTCGCATTCTGAAACAGGATCCGCTGCGACGTGCAGTAAGGATATGGCCGATAAGGGCGCGGCAAATCATTTCCTGTAAAACAATCTGTTATAACCTGAATTTTTGTTCCATCACACATCAGATCAGATGTTTTTGAATATGGCTCTTTGGCCGTGGCGTTTTCTGCAAACAAAAGAAATATTATACAAAAGATGTATATATAATTCCTCATTACTATTGCTCCTGATCGGATGCCTTCCGCGCCCTCTCGTACCACTCTAGCGCCTTTTCATTATCCTTCGGAACCCCCGTGCCGCGTTCGTACATTTCACCCAGCCTGCGCATTGCCTCGGGGTTGCCGCCCTCGGCAGCCATGCGGTACCATTTCTGAGCCTCTTTAGGGTTTCGCTTCACGCCCATCCCGGTTTCGTATATCTCGCCGATCCCGTACTGGGCCATCGTGTTCCGCCGGGCGGCTGATTTGCGGTACCACTTCAGGGCCTCCCGGATGTCTTTTTTTACGCCAATTCCTTCCGCATACATGAGCCCGAGGTTCAACTGCCCCTCGGAACTGCCCTGCAGGGCCGCCTTGCGGAACCATTTCACGGCCTGCCTGTCGTCTCTCTGCAGGCCGGCTCCGCCGGCATTGTACATTTTTCCAAGGGCATTCTGGGCCTCGATGCTCCCCTGGTCCGCAAGGGGTTTCAACTCCGTGAATGCGGTCGCATAATCGTTATCTTCAAAGGCGTTCAGGCCCTCTTCCAGACCCGCCCCTGCCCGGCCGCACAATACGAGCATGAACGTCACTCCCAGTATGATCTTGAGAATTTTCATGGGGAATACCTCTGAGAATTTATTTCACGATTTGGTATTCGATCTCGTCCTTGTCCAGGGATATCTGCCTTGAAGGGCCCGGCTTGCCCCAGGCGTTTAGAGTCTTGAGAAAGTCCTCCCGGTAAAAGACCGGCTCTCTCCCGTTTTTCACCGAAAGACGGCACGCCTCGACCCGGCAGTTTTCGTTCACCCCGCAGTTATCCGAAAAAGTCTGGATCCTGCCGAACCTCGCCACACTTTCTTCATTGAATTCTATTATCGCAATCGATTTCCAGGTTATCCCCTGGTTTGTCCCGCCGGATGCCAGGATGATCTCCGAGCGCCCGTTGCCGTTCAAGTCGGGGATAGCGCCGATCGCGTTATCCCAGCCCCCCTCGTAAACAATGTGGGCAACCAACCGGCCGTTTTCAATGACGGCTATCCCGTTGACTGCCTTGTTATGGCCTGTCATGCAGTACCTGTACAATATTGCCCTCTGGACGGAGGCAGGCCTGGTGAACGAACCCAGGGCCGCATCGATGCCGGACGCTTCAGGGTTTCCTGTGCAGATGGAATCGCTTTGCTTCTGCCACTGGCGCGCGGCAGGTATCGCCGCCTGCTTCAGCAGCGCCTGTTCGGACGGCAGAATTATGCCTGGCTTCGGCGACAGCCTGCCGTCATAAATACGCCTGGGGTCCTTCGTATACTGGGCAGCGGCATTGCCGTTCAAAGCCGGAGATAGAATGATAAGTATAAATAAAAGGGAAAAATATGATGCTTTTAACCGGAGATTTTCTTTGATCATCAGATCTCCTTCCCGGGCATATTGGAAGTGGATCCAGGTTTAATACGGGCCTACGGCCAGGCCCGAAAATTTGAACCCGTCCTTTCCCTTCCCGTAAAAATGAAGCGAATATTCCGTGTCCTGCGTATGCCAGTTTATGAACCAGCTGTTGTCGTCGATCTTCACAGGGTCTGCTGTTTCAATCCTGTTCTTGATTGCGGGGGTGAACATGTCATTGTAGTTCTCCAGGAAATTCTCC
>CAZKYN010000114.1:0-10450 GCA_964556675.1 uncultured Syntrophaceae bacterium | reverse complement strand
AGCGCCGGCAAATCCAAACTGTCTGAGTCTCCGCGAGGAGGCGAGTTTTTGGATTTGCAGCGGAGCCGGTTTTAGAATGGTCGAAAAATGAGTCTGAGCGGATATTCTTTGCCCCTGAGACAGGTTGGGGCGCAACACAGCAGAGCGACTTTTTACGGCAGGAGCTTTTTCATGAAGATCATCTTGTCGTCGTTGTCGCGATAAAATTCGGGGATGCGCGCCGCGCAATGATAGCCGCACCGCTCGTAAAAGAAGTGGGTGTCCGCGTAATCGGGGCGGGATGATGTTTCAATGAAAAGAAATTTTCCTTTGCGGGACATTATCCTCTTCTCGGCATCTTTCAGCAGCACTTTTCCGATGCCCCTGTTTTGGATCTCCTTGCTCACGGCGATCCAGTATATATCATAGCGTCTTTCAGTGAGGGGGATCTCCCCATAGCATACAAAGCCGGCAAGCTCGCCGCCAATATCGGCAAAAACGAACTGGTAAGGGCTCTTTCTGCCGTTAAGGGCGAAATCTTCGAGAAGCTCGACAGCTATATCAATTTCGAACGGATAAAAATTTCCGGCGGCGGCCAGGATCCTGCTTATGCCTTCCGTGTCGGACGGAAGGACCTTTGTCCGCAGCCGGGGCTTATGGGCATGTCCGCGATTCTTATCTCCTGACATTCACCGCAACCCCGAGCATGTCACGGACAAAATCCTTGGGGGTATACCCGGCCTCCTCAACCGCGCCGATGTATCCCGAGGTCGGCGTAATACAAGGGTTGGCATTTATCTCGATAATCCAGACTTCCCCGGATTCAGCCAGCCTCATATCAACGCGGGCGTATCCCCTCAAGTCGAAAATGTCCCAGCACTTCAGGGCAAGCTCCTGCATGGTGTCCACAGGGGCGCCCTGACACTCATACGATCTTTGCGTGTTCTCGTACTCGAAGGAGTTCTCTTCCCATTTGGAGTTGTAATTCATGATCTTCGGCTTGCCTGCGGGCCAGCTCTCGAAGAGGATCTCCGAGGGAGGCAGCAACTCGACCCTTCCGTCCGCGTGCTGGTAAAGGGGGATATTGAATTCCCGTCCGTCAATGTAGTTCTCGACGAGCAGCGGGCGGCGGCGGTGCGCCTCGTACATGAGCGGGAGCTTCTGAAACAGGACCGGTTTGCTTGAAATTACCGAGCTGTCCGTTATGCCCACCGAGCCGTCCTCCCACGACGGTTTGAGTATCCACGGCGAAGGGACGCGCACGGCCCCGAGATTGCCGTAAAAGGCTTGCCAGGGGGGCGTGGGCAGGTTGTTGGCATCGAGAACGGATTTCGTGAGGGTCTTGTCCGTTGTTTTCAGCAGTCCCTCATAGAATGCGCCGGTATAAGGAATCCCGGCTATCTCATAAAACGAGGCGAGCACCGGCTGGAACCTCGGGTCGTCCTGGAGCCCTTCGAACAGATTGAATATAGCGTCGGGGGCAAAGGCGCTCACATTCCTGACGAGGTCCACGAAGGAGCCCTCTTTGCCTTCCACGGGAAATTCCCGGAATTCGAAACCCAATTCGGCGATACCCGCGGTAACAAGCCCCAGCTGGTCCAGGATGTCGACCGAATCAAGTTTGCCCTTGTCCGGCTTGTTGTAAACGACAGCAACTTTCATATTTTCACTTGCCCTCGAAATAATTGCGCAGTTCGCGCTGAGACGCCTTTCGCTCCATTGCAGATTCGATTATGGAAGCAATCAGGCTTTCGTAAGAAATGCCCGCCTGCGCGCAGCAGATGGGCAGATCGGAATGGGAGGGGTGCAGCCCTGCGAGCGGATTGATTTCCAGGAAATAGAGCTTCCCGTCCGCGCCCGTCTTAAGGTCGACCCTGCCCGCGTCCCGGCAGCCCAGCACGTTGTATGAGCGCAAGGCGATATCGCTGCACTCGCGCACTATGTGAGCGTCTCCGCTCCCGGTTACCAGTTTGTAGAGGACCCTTTCCTCGCACAGTTCCTTGTTAATATACGAATACACCAGGGGTTCGGCGCCGGCGAGGAGTTCCACCTCGAGGACTCCGACGGAGCGGGCTCTTGGGCCGGTCCCGATAATTCCGACCGTGAACTCCCGGCCCGGCAGATACGTTTCCACGATAACCGGCTGCCTGAGTCCCGCGAGCATCACCGAAGCATTCTTTTTCAGTTGGCTGAAGTTATCGATTATCGAATCGGGGGTAATGCCTTTTCCGGTGCCCTCGGCAACGGGCTTTATGAAAAGCGGATAGTGGAGGCTCTGCGGAAGCAGTTCAATATCGGATTGATCTTTGATCAGGAAAAAATCCGGGGTCGGTATGCCGGCGTCGCGGATAACGCTTTTGGCGGCAGCCTTGTCCAGGGAAAGGGCCAGGGTCAAGGGATCGCTGAAGGTGTATAAAATATTGAATGCTTCGAGGATGGCTGGAACCTGGGCTTCGCGGCTCCTGCCGTAAAGCCCTTCCGCTATATTGAATACCAGGTCCCATCTTTGTCCGGCTGCAAGAAGCCTGGTCAGTTCGTAAATGTTCCCGATCCGGGTTACCTGGTGGCCGAGCGACCTGATCGTATCCTCAAGGAAGCCGATGGTCGCCTCGCTGTCGAATTCCGCTGTCTCCTCTTCGGTGAACCCCCTCTCCAGGTAATGCTTCCTGAGGTCAAAGGCAAGGCCTACATTCATTCCCTCTCCTCTTTGAGGTTCAGGACCGGGTCGCGCTTCCTTCTGCGGTACCGCGGGGTCTCGGTCGGGACGAGGGCCTTGCCGTTGCCCTTCAACAGCTGCGCCGTCCCGCCGTCCTTCCCGTTGCCGTTGCCGCGCTTCATGGCGCCCAGGATTTCCTGCGGATTGTAATATTTAACAATCATGCCTTCGTAGTTGCGCAGCAGCAGCTCCTTATCGGTGACGGACAGCAGGTAAAAAGGCTGCAGCGGGACCTTGCCTCCCCCGCCGGGCACGTCCACGACGAATGACGGTATGCAGAGCCCCCCGGTGTAGCCGCGCAGCATCTCCAGGATCTCGATTCCCTTCCAGATGCTGGTCCGGAAGTGCTCGACGCCGCGGACCGGGTCGCACTGGAACAGGTAATAAGGCCGCACCATTATGCGCTGCAGGCTGTGGCACAGATCGCGCATGACTTCGATACTGTCATTGATGCCGCGCAGGAGTACAGCCTGGTTTGAAACGGGTATGCCCGCCCGCAGCAGCTTGTCGCAGGCTTCCTGCGATTCCGCCGTTATCTCCCGCGGGTGGTTGAACTGGGTGTTGACCCAAAGCGGCCGGTGCTTCGCCAGCATCTTGCAGAGGTCGTCCGTAACCCTCATTGGTAAAACAACCGGGACTCGCGTCCCGATCCTCAGCACCTCTACATGGGATATGCGCTGCAACTCGCCCAGGAACCAGTCGAGCAGGTCGAGGTTCATTGTGAGCGGGTCGCCGCCGGAGACGATGACCTCCCTGACTTCAGGGGTGGCCTGGATATACTGGACCATGTTGGAGAGCTCGTGGCGGGTACGAAGGGATTCCCCTTCATGCCAGATGCGTTTGCGGGTGCAATGCCGGCAGTACATTGAGCAGGTATTCGTCACAACCGCGAGTACGCGGTCGGGGTACCTGTGCACGAGCCCCGGCACCTGCATGTCCTGCTCCTCTTCCAGAGGGTCGAAATCTCCGACAATCTGGAATTCCAGCTCCCGCAGGTCCGGGATGCACTGCTTCTTGATCGGGTCTTCCGGGTTGTACCAATCGATCAGGGACAGATAATACGGGGTGATCGAATACCGGAAGGTCTTAATGAGGGTCTTGAATTTTGTGATCTGGTAAGGCTTGAGGTTCAGCAGCAGGGAGAGCTCTTCAATTGTCCGCACCCTGTTCGCCATCTGCCATTTCCAGTCGTTCCATTCATCCTGCGTGACGTTGGGCCAGAACTTCTGTATGAAATTGGCTCTGCCGAAAAGCGACTCATCTTCGAGGGATTCCGCCAAAGGAGCCAGGGTTGCTTCGCTCGGAGTGTCATCCTCCTCCGGGATCACAACTCTTAATTCCATTTTGTCCTCCTGCAAGTTTTTTGGAATAAAAAAAGCTCTTGAGCCCTGCTTTTTATTCCCCTCCTCGAACATCTGAACAGGAGGGTTGCCCGCATTTGATCTATATCGGCGGAGATGAATTTTTCTTTATTTATGTGTGCGATTATACCATCTTTTTTCAACAGTCAAGATTATTTTTGACTTTTTGAAGAGGTCTTTCGCGGACGAAAAAGCGGATGTGCAAATCTGGGGAAATCCAGTACTGGCAAGACTTTGCCGTGATTCAGCCAGGGTCGGCAAAGACGCTCCGGAGATGAAGCAAAGCACCGGCAAAAAAACAGATCTTCGCAAACACAATACAGTGCTGGGTTTGCGAAGACAGGCTCTCTAAGGCCAGAGGGTCTGTGTTTGCTAAAGATTGGTCATCGCTGATGCGCGCCGGCTGTAGGTTTGCGGAGATGCCGGAATTGCGGAAAAATTGCGCCTCATTAAAAAATTTTTTCGAGAGGATCAATTCCGGCCAGCTCGGACAGCAGTACCGCGTGGATCAAGCCGTTTGAAGCCGCAATTGATCCGGAGCCCAGGGTGTACTCTCGGCCTGCTATATCGCTCACCCGGCCTCCCGCCTCCCTGACCATGAGCAGCGCCGCCGCAGTGTCCCATGGGTGCAGCTTCAATTCCCAGAAGCCGTCGAAGCGTCCGGCGGCAGTGTACGCCAGGTCGAGAGCTGCCGAACCGGCGCGCCGGACGGCAAGCGTCTTTTTGGCGAGCGAGACAAAATAATTGATATTGTTGTTCCTGTCCGTCCTCAGGTCGTACGGGAATCCCGTTGCCAGAAAGCTTCTCGAGAAATCGTTCACCGGAGATACCCGGATCCTCCCGCCGTTGAGGAATGCGCCCGCGCCGGCTACCGCCGTGAACATCTCGTCGAGCATAGGGTTATACACGCAGCCCGCGACGATATCACCGCTCTTCTGGAGCGCTATTGAGACGCAGAACACAGGGAAACCGTGGGCATAGTTCGTGGTGCCGTCGAGAGGATCGACTATCCACCGGAATTCCGAGCCCCTCTCCAGGGCTTCGGATTCTTCGGAAAGGATGTCATGTCCGGGAAATTCGCGACGTATCCTGCTCAGGATCATCTCTTCCGATTTCCGGTCCGCATCGGTGACAATGTTGATTTCACCCTTGTACTGGATGGAATGTTTTTTGTGGAGATTCGATTTGAGGAACTGTCCGGCCTCCCGGGCTGTGGAAACGGCGAAATCCAGGTAAGCTTCCATTGCATGCTCCTTTTGAGTACCAGAATTCGAGGGAGGATTATACCAGCCGACTCCGGAAATATCAGCAAAATTAAGGGTTGCAGCAAATCGGGACCCAAAATTCCATTTGCGGCTCCACGGAAATAGTGGTAAATATTGCCTCACTTTAAAGAACAAGGTTTTTGGATGAGCGAAAATAGGAACACAGGCGAGGGCAGCGCCCCCGATCTCAAATCCCTGCGGGAGTCGAGAGGGCTGACGATTGAGGCACTTTACAATGCCACGAAGGTCCGCCCGGCATTTCTCGAGGCCATCGAAACCGGCAACTTCCGGATATTGCCGGAAAGGATCTACAGTGAGGCATTCATCAGGAACTATGCCGCGCAAGTCGGGGTGAACCCTGAAGATATCCTCTCCCGCTACCGCAAATACCTGAATATCCCTGAGCCGGGAAAGACGCCGGAAAAGAAAACAGATAAAAAGACGGACAAAAAAGCGGAAAAGAATGCTGAAGGACAAGCCGCAAGTCGACAGGATGACGGCAAGTCGCCCCTGCAGGAGATCAAAGCTCCCGAACATGAAAAAAGCGAAAAGCCTGTCGCAAAAAGTCCGGCGGGCATGCCCGGGAAGAAATTCTCCCGGCTGGCGGTCTCGCTGGTTATGACGGTGCTGGTGATTTGCGGTGGCTTTCTGTATTTCCTGCTTTCGGATGACAGTTCCGGGCCCGAGCTGCTTATAAAAGCGGAAAAGCCTGCCGCGCCTGCCCCGCAAGAAGCCGGGCCGCAGGCCGCTCCCGATATGAAACCCGCGGAAACGCAACCGAATGAACAGCCCGGAGCCAATGCCGGCCAGCCGACGCAGGAGAGCCAGCCTGTCGCCGCTCCGGAATCCAGGCCTGCAGCCCCGTCTTCTAATAAGCTGGTCATCCATGCCAACGAACTTACCTGGATCAGCATCACCGAGGACAACAGCCAGCCCTACCAGATAATGCTGCGGCCCGGCGACAATCTCGAACGGACTGCCGGAAAATTCCTGCTCGACGTCGGCAACGCGGGCGGAATAGTCGTCAATTTCAATGGCGCCGATTTGGGAGTTCCCGGGCAGAGCGGACAGGTGGTCCACCTCGTTTTACCCCGGGAACAGGCTTCGGAGTAATCTGTTGACACACGCCTCGGGGCCGGATAGAATTCAATAAAAACCTGAAAGGATTAAAAAATGTTCGGAATAGGAATGCCGGAGCTGATGATTATTCTGGTAATCATCCTTGTCATTTTCGGCGCGGGCAAACTTCCCGAAATAGGCGGGGCAATTGGGAAGGGAATTAAAAATTTCAAGAAATCAGTGTCCGAGACCGAAAACGAGATAAACAAGGCCGGCGAAACCCGGAAGCTTCCTGAAGACAAAAACTAAGAACCAAATCACTTTGAGACGGTATATGAAGGAGCCCTTGAGCGTTGCAGCCAGGGCTCTTTTTTTATCCTTCGCCGGGCCGGCTGTCCCAAATGCATTCCTTCCATCCGAGAGCTGAAGCGCAACTCCAGGAATGCACCTCTTTTAAAACAACCGTCAGGCTTTGCGCCAGTCCCCTGAATCTATCAATTCGAATTTTTCCGCCGTGCCGTCGAGCATGTATATCCATGCCGGCGTGGAACGGCCGTCCCCTGTCCTGGCGCGGATGACAGCCCTGCGGTAAACTGATTTTCGGGAGCCGTAACCCCGAAAATCTTCGACGATGTCCAGGATCTCAAAAGCCGCGCGGGGGTTTTTGAGCCGGAACAACTCTCCCGACACCGTGCCGTCGGCAGGCCCGAGAGCCGGGACCATGGCTGGATATCCCTTTCCGGTATCATAAAGCTTTCCGGATACTGTGGCGGTTTCTGCAAATTCTATGGCTTCCGTGGATTGCAGGATGTGGTTGCGGGACTCCCCCCTCATAAACGTCCCGTAAACAAAAAGGCTGCTTATGCACCAGGGCGGCTCTTTACCCGCGGCGATTTCCCGGAAAAAATTCCCTGCAACGTCCTCGATGCCCTGCTCGGCATATCCGTCTTCCACAATCTTCATGTATTTGTCGGAAGGGGGGACGAAAAGGCCCTCCGTCATGGAAGGCGCGACAAGAAAAGTTTCGGCATTATGGGTCTGTCCGTCCTCGGTCAGGGCGGTTATTGTCAACTTATGGTGAATATCCGGAGCCAGTTCCTTTTTGTCGAGGATTTCCCATCCTTTCTCCGAACCGACCCGGAAGAGAACACCCGGCACGGCATTGCCGAACTGGTTGCGGATATTGAGGACGCCGCCTCCGCGCCCGGCGGATTTGAAGTTGAAGACAAGCCTCATATCCGGGATATAGGCATTCGCAAACTTGGAAAGCGGGTATTCAAATCCATTTTCCCGGCACCAGGCCTTGAAGTCGTGCGTATTCAGATTTGAACCGTACGCAAAATACAGATCGCTCATGGTTTCCCCTGCCGTCTAAAACGGGACGTCGTCGTCTTCGGTTTCTGAAAAGGCGGGCCCCCCTTCGTAAGGAGGTTCGCTTTCCCTGGCCTGGCCTTTTGAATCGAGCATCTTCATGTTCGAGGCGATGATTTCCGTGGTATACCTCTTGACTCCCTCCTTGTCATCCCAGGAACTCGTCTGGATCCTGCCCTCGATAAATACAAGCTTGCCCTTGGTCAGATAATTTCCGCAGATTTCGGCGAGCTTTCCGAAAGTAACGATCCTGTGCCACTCGGTTTTCTGTGTCCTTTCACCGTCCTTTGTCCTGCGGACCTCGTCCGTCGCCATCCGGAAATTGGTGATCATTGTGCCGTCGGCAGTGTACTTGATTTCCGGATTCGCCCCCAGTCTGCCGATCAGGATTACTTTGTTTACCATTGGCCCCCCCACGTAATGAAATGTTGTAACAGGAATGGATTCTTCTATAAATATTCCCGGCCAAATACAACAGAAAAAATTGTCCGGGAGCGCAATTCATATCTCCGGGGAAAAAGCTCAAGGATTCTGTGCGCCTGGCCAAGACGTCCCCACATCGTCCGATTATGAGCGGATGCGCGGTTCAACAGTGGGAAATTCAATACCGGCGGGCTTTAGCTTGTATTCACCCGGGAGTTGATATATCTAGGAGGCTGTTGAAAAAGGCTCATATGCTGCGTTGCGCTTCGGCTCTCGCATGCTCACGTACTCCATGTACGCTCCGCTGCTCGATCCTCGCGCGCCTTGCCTCTGAACCTTTTTGAACGGCCTGCCCGAACAGGTTGTTCAACAAGCCCGCTGGAACAGACTTTTACCTCAGGAGTTTATTTATGACAACGCGCCTTGCCGCACGCCTGTTTTTTATTCTGATCATCCTTGTTCCCGCCGCCGTCCCCGACGTCCGGGCCGAACAGCGGGAGATTGTAACTGAAGGCGAGTATGTGATGGGCGCCGGCGAAACAATGGCAGTTGCCGAGGAGCGCGCCCTGAAAAAGGCCCAGCAGGCCGCCGCCGAGCAGGCGGGCGCCTTCGTGAAGAGCTGCTCGCAGGTGAAAAACCTGGCCCTGACGGAAGATGTCGTCGAGGTCCTGGCAAATCACGCGATGAAGTTCACCGTGCTTGACCGGAAAAAGACGGTCGTGGGCGACCTTGAAGCCATAAGGTTCATCGTCCGGATAAAGGCAACCGTGAAAACGGAGGAAGTCGAAGCAAATCTCCGCAAACTGCGGGAGGATTCCTCCGCGATCGATTCATATAAGAAGCTTAAAGCCGAATACGACCGCCAGGCCGGAGAGATCGAGAAGCTCAAAAAGCAGCTGGCCGGCTCGGGAGCCGAAGGCAAGAGGCAGGTCCTGGCCAGGATCGGCGAGGAGGAAAAGCGTTTTAAGGCCAGCCTCTGGCTGGAAAAAGGAGGCGATTACAGTCTCAGCCCCGAAATGGGCATGAAAGCTTACGATACCGCGATCGAACTCAATCCCGGCCTGGCCGAGGCCTGGGCCGGAAAGGCCAGGATCGGAAGCAACGCTTACGGAACCTGTTACAACAAAGTGGAAATGGAAGGAAAACTCGAGTGCGGGCGCGAGTTCGCGGCGCTGTACCAGGCCCTGGCGGATGCAAGCAAGGCCGTAATGCTGGATCCCGGTTACGCCGAACCATACGCGCTCCGGGCCGAGGTCAACTACAATATAAGAACCGCCCAATGGCTCATCCAGTCCAAAAAGACCCCCCGGGATTACGACCTGCTCAAGGAAATAAGAGCCCGGAACCAGCGGACCATCATGGAAGACATTGACCGGGCAATTGAGTTGAACCCGGAGTCGCACGCATATTATGAGAGGCGCGCAAATTATGCGGACGCCTGGGATAATCCCGACAAGCCGATTGCCGATATGACCCGGGCGATAGAGCTGTGCCGGAAATCGGAATGCTGGTCGCTGGGCATGTATTACCGCGAGAGGGCCGGCTTTTACCAGGTTGCGGGGAAAGAGGAACTGTCGAGAAACGACCGGAAAACTGCGGAAGAGCTGGGAAAGCAAAACATGCCCGCTCAACCCCCGCCGGAGAGCGAATACGCAAAGCTCCTGGGCGAGCTCTACTTCAGTTACGGCGCGGACCGGCAGAAGAAGATCCTTGATGCGGCAAACCGCAGAATTATCTCCGGCAAAGGACAGGCTGATGATTACAGGGCGCGGGCGCTGCTGGCGGACGAGTCCGATGACGCCAAAATCCGCGACCTGCAGCAGGCGATCGATTTGTATCGGAATCTAAAACTGCGGGAGAGGGATGACCTGATGCTGGCCTCTACCTATTACCTGAGGGCATCTTTTCTGAAATCCCAAAAAAAGCCCGCCGAATCGAAAGGTGACCTGAACAACGCTCTATCCATAATCGACCGGCGCCTGCCGGATGCCCTCAAGGCAGTCAAAATCAGCGAACTGGAAAGCTATAACGATCCGCAGAGGATTGCCGCAATGGACCGGGCGGAAGCCCAGGCCCTCCATTGGATATATTTTAAAACGGCCGCCCTGCGCGACAGGGCGGTGCTTTACGAGGAAACGGGCGAGTTGGAGAAAGCCCGGCCGGATTACGAGTTGCTTTGCAGAAGCTTCAATGACAGGAATTCCTGTAAGGACGTGGAGAGGCTGAAATAATAATCAACCGGATTATCTTTTTTATGAGAAGATGTTTACCTATCC
>CAZKYN010000113.1:0-10592 GCA_964556675.1 uncultured Syntrophaceae bacterium | reverse complement strand
TGATATACCATAACAGGCTGTTGAAAAAGGCCCATATGCTGCGTTGCGCTACGGCTTTCCAGAATCCTCTCTATCAAATTCAGGCAGGCTGTTCAAAGGCCCGGCAATCAAAAAAGGCACGCGAGGATCTGATGGGACCTGAAATCATAATCAGAGCCGGGGATGTCCTGGTCGTAACGGACATGCAGAACTGTTTCCTGCCGGGGGGCTCGCTTCCGGTCAGGGAGGGGGACAGCGTGATCGGCCCGCTCAATACGGCGCTAGATCTTTTTGCCGGAGCAGGCCTGCCGGTGATCTTAACCAGGGACTGGCACCCTCCCGACCACTGTTCGTTCCGGTTGCAGGGAGGTCCCTGGCCGGCCCATTGCATTCAGGGCACGGACGACGCGGCCTTTTCCCCCGGCCTGCATGCCCCCGCCCGCCCGGTAATAATATCCAAGGCCGTGGATCGGGATAGGGAGCAGTATTCGGCTTATTTCGGGCATGATGAGACGGGCAGGACAATGGCGGAAAATTTACGCGCCCTGAAAGCCGAAAGGGTTTTCATCGGGGGCGTTGCCACCGAGTACTGTGTTTTCAATACCGTCCTTGACATGCTGAAAGACGGTTATGACGTGCTTGTCCTGCAGGACGGCGTGAAACCCGTGGAAGTCAACCCGGGGGACGGGCAGGCCGCCCTGGACACGATGGAAAAGCGGGGCGTGCGACTCATAACGACCCTCCAGATGCGGAGCTGAAAATGGATGTTGCGAACAGTCCTCTAATCACCGACCTCTACCAGCTGACGATGCTCCAGGCCTACCTGGATCAGGACATGACCGAAACCGCGGTTTTCGAATTCTTTGTCCGCAAACTCCCGCCGGGCCGCAACTTCCTGATGGCAGCCGGCCTCGAACCCGTCCTGCAGTTCCTTGCGGACATGAGCTTTTCCCCGGAGGAGATACAATACATCGCGGGCACGGGCAGGTTTTCCGATAAGGTGGTCAGGTATCTCGAAGAATTCCGGTTCCCGGGAGAAGTAGATGCGCTGCCCGAAGGGACAGTGTTCTTCCCCAACGAACCCGTAATAAGGATAACGGCGCCGCTGCCCGCCGCCCAGCTTGTCGAGACGCGGGTCATCAGCATCCTGCACATCAATACCCTCATTGCCTCCAAGGCTGCCCGGTGCCGGCTGGCCGCAAAGGATGACACCCTGCTCGTCGATTTCGGACTGCGCAGGGCGCACGGGGCGGAGGCCGGCATCGCCGCCGCGCGCTCGTCGTACATAGCCGGTTTTGCGGGATCATCCACGGTCATCGCCGAGCCGCTTTACGGGATTCCCGTGTTCGGGACCATGGCCCACTCGTTTGTCGAGGCCGGCGAGGGCGAGAAACAGGCGTTCATCGATTTCGCCCGGGCAAACCCCGGTAATGTCACCCTGCTGATCGATACTTACGACACGCTGAAAGGCGCCGAAAAGACTGTCGATGTCGCGAGACAGCTTGCCCGGGAGGGTATCACGGTGCGCGCTGTTCGGCTGGACAGCGGCGACCTTTTGGACCTTTCGGTCAGGGTAAGGCGGATCCTGGATGCAGGCGGTTTCCCCAATATCGGGATATTCGTGAGCGGGGACATGGACGAATACTCCATCCGCGACCTTCTGGGTAAAGGCGCCCCGATCAACGGCTTCGGGGTCGGGACGAAAATGGACACCTCGGCCGATGCGCCTTATCTCGAATGCGCCTATAAACTCATGGAGTACGCGGGAATACCCAGGTTCAAGAAATCGAAGGGGAAGTCCACGCTGCCCGGCCGCAAGCAGGTATTCCGCAGCTATGACAGAGGCTCCATGTCAGGGGATATAATCGGGCTTGAAGACGAGGCCCTCGCGGGCCGGCCCCTGCTTGAAAAATGCATGTCTGCCGGGAAAATCACGGGACCACCGCCGTCGCTGAAAGATACGGCAACCCGCGCCTCTGAAGAGCTGCGGGCCTTGCCGCAGTATCTCCGTTGCCTGGAACCCGGGCCGGGCTATCCCGTCGAATTATCCGCGGGCCTGAAAAATTTGCATGATGAGGTTGAACTGAAGCTCAGTCAGACCTCTTCCCTCTGAGTGTCCCGCACGCGGGTCCGGCAGGCGTCTATCCACTTGTCGTATTCATGGATGGCGTGGTCCGTGTGGAGGTGCTTTTCGATCTTCTTCAGGACGTCTTCCTCGGTCTCGCCGAACGCCTCGAAATTGCACTTAAGGCCCAGCTCGCCGCAGCGCAGCACCTTGGCCGGCCTCTTCTCTTTTTTGCGCGGCATGATCAATCTTCCTCTTTGATATTTTTACGGATGAAGTCGATCAGGTCTTCGGGGTCATGGACGTTGTGCTTTTCGCGGATGTGCCGGAAGTACTTGTCCAGGACCTCGTCTTCCGTCTTCCCCCGCACTTTGAAATCGCAGCCTTGTTCCACGTCCCTGCAGGCGAGGACTTTTTCCATTTGATTCTCCCTGCCTTCTCTTCTCTTTTGAAATTTTTGTCTTCTTAATTTGCCACTAAACGGGAGAGATGTGAATCAGCTTAAACCTTAGCATTTGGGATGAGCCTCTCAGATCGCGAAAGAAGTCAGTATCACGGCGATGATCCCCGTCAGGAAGACGCCGTCGAACGTCCCGGCGCCGCCGATGGACGCAACGGGTGCGCCCAGCCCTGCAATCTTTTTCAAGTTAAGGAGGTCGGCGCCGATCAGCGTCCCCATCGTGCCCGCGATGTATGCTATTATCGGGGCTTCAGGCTGGGAGATTATAACCGCCACAAGCGCTGCCGCTATCGGCGGCACAAAGGTAGGGATCACGATCCCCACCCCCCTGAGCGGCCGGGCGAGACGAAAAACTATGATCGACACGATGCCGACGGCGAGCACGATCGAAAACAGGATATCGAGATTCGTCAGGACCAGGTACAAGGAAACCATTGATGGCACGATCGCCCCTCCCAGGTTGACGGCCAGGACGGATTCCTTGTGGCGGAGTGCGCCGGGCACCTCGAACTTCCAGCCGTAAAAACTGATGATCCGCCCGGGCTCTATGAGGTCCGAATGCATCCGCTTGAGCGGGATATTGACATAGCTGCCCAGCAGGGACAGGAGCAGCAGAGTCAAAACGGTTTCAGCCGGCACCCCGACGCGGGTGAATACGAAGGTCAAGGCCCCCACCTGCAGTACCATGAAGAGCACCCCCAGGATCATCAGGTACAGGAAAAAGAAAAATTTGAGGAAAGGCGATGAGAGCATGAGACAGCTTAACATCAATTTCCGCCGGTTTCCTCGAATTTCATGCCCTCCCCGTATTCAGCCTGATCCCCGTCCTGAGACTGCCCCGACATCCCCGAGGTTTGCCCGGTTTGCTCCAGGCTCCCCCCAGGTTCCACAGACATGTACACTCGGTCATAATAAGGGTGTTCGGACCGGGAAAATCAGAATGCGCCGGATGGCGGCGAGCCCGCAATGCAGGGAGAATTAAGAAAAAAAAGGAGGGATATTTATGTCCAGTCCCGCCAGCGTTGTTAAACACCCGATTCATCCCATGCTCGTTGTCTTTCCCATCGGGCTTTGGGTATTCGCCCTTGTCTCGGAGATCATCTTTCGCGCGGGGGGCGCTCCCCTGTGGCAGGATATCGCGTTCCGGACAATGGCCGGCGGCATAATAGGCGCCCTGCTCGCCGCGGTCCCCGGCTTTATTGATTATCTTTCCCTGTCGGGCCGCCCCAGGAGGATTGCCTCTTACCATATGGCTTTGAACCTGAGCCTTGTCGTCTTGTTCGCGATAAACCTCTTGCTTCGCACGGCCGGCAATGCCTACATACTCCTTACAATCATCGGCGTGCTGGGCCTGGCTGTTGCCGGATGGCTGGGAGGAGAGCTTGTCTATGTGCATGGAGTCGCCGTGGAGCCCCGGGCAGTTGCCCAGCCGGAGTCCGACATGGAGACCAGGTTCGACGAATACTGGTCTGCTTACAATTACTCCCTTAACAAATCTCAGGAACAGCGCTACGAGGGAAAAAACTGGCAGGATGTCGAGGATGACCTCAGGGTGGATTGGGACAGAGAGCATCCGGGCACCTGGGGCAGGTATAAAAATACTATCCGCCGGGGCTGGGAAGCTCGGCACTGAAGCGGACCGGGGTGCTTAGGGCTGAAGGAACCGAACTCCCGGGGGCTTATATTTTTACTTCTTTGTTTTTTTCTTCTGGCCGGCCCTCATGGCCTTCGCAGATTCCTCGATTTCCGTCAAGTCCCGGCGCATCTCGCTCCATCCATACCAGAAGGCGTAATCGGGGTTGGCGTGGAACGCGCCTTGGAATGTCCGCATGCGGTGCTCCTGCATCATGATGAACAGTTTCTGCTCGATCACGGTAGGCGCATCGTGGAACGTGAGGATGTCCGGAAACGCAAACGCATAATTTTTGGGTTTCTTCAGGATGCCGTCCTTGTACAGGCCGGCGACGACGCGGATTGCCTTGGCCATCATCCGGTCGGCTTCCCGGATCATATTATCGCCCTTTTCCAGTTCCGCCCGGGCGAAATTGGCCGAATGGCACTGGTTGCAGGTGTTGAGCATCTTATCGCGCTCTTTCTGCCAGGCCTCCTGGGTGAGTCTGGCGACGTCCGCCGCCTTCACGACATCAAGGCGCGCCGTGGGTTTGCCCTGGGGATCGAGCACTCCCAGCCCCTGCAGCACCGTGGCCCGGTCCGCGGCCCATTGCTTGTCCTCAGGCATCGGGAGCCGGACGGCCAGGAAGCCCCATGCCGTCCTTACTTCATGATTCCCCTGCTGCATATGGCAGGTCTGGCACGCGGGCGCGGCAATGTCTTCGGGCAGCGTCCTGTTCTGTTTAAGGAGAAATCTCACGCCGTGTTTTGATCCCGAGTACATCTCCCACTGGGGATGGTCGAACCCGGTATGACAGGTCTGGCAGGCCTGGGGCTGCCGCGCCTCCTGGAGTGAAAAGGCGTGGCGGGTGTGGCACGAATCGCAGGATGCGTATCCGAAGGATATCCCGCTCTTTTTCATGTCCCTGATCTCGGCATCGCTTTTCAGTCCGATCTTGTGGCAGCCCCCGCAGCCCTTCATGCCTTCCGTGAGGGCCATCGGCTGCCAGTGGAAAGTGGGCATTGCCTTCATGGACGCCCAGCCCAGGGCATGTTTCCCTTTCTTGTACTGGTCCGCGCGCTGGGGATGGCACCTGGCGCAGGTATCGGCTGTGGGGATCCTTGCTTTTGAAACATCAGTTTCCGACCGGTGGTCCTGCCCGTGGCACATTGAGCACGCGATATTCATCCGGCCGTGCTTGCTGATCTTCCAGTCGGAGACGATGTTCGGAGTGCGCTTCTGGTGGCAGTCCACGCATACCTGGGCTCGGGCAGCGGCCGCACAGAGGAAAAATGCAAATGCCAGGACGGCAGCCTTGATCTTCATAAGCAATACCTCCCCTGGATCGGGAACTTTTTGGTTTGAGATTCAGGGACCGCGCAACCGCGAAATGGACTTATTCTCAGGTTTATTGAACCATGCCGCCTTGTCAATAAAAATGATGAAGAGGAAGAACGGATTATTTTTTAAAGAGGACCAGCTTGGCAAGGACAACGCCATAGACTGCAAAAACAACGAATAACAGGGCAAACCACCCGTACGTGCTGTACTGGTCGTGGCCGAAAAAGCCGCACATCAATCCCGCGGGGATGACCGGCAGGATCCAGGGGACGATTTTCCTGTACATGGGTTGTGAATACCTCAGAGCGCCTTCCCCTGTCAAATGCAAAGGGTCGACAGGGCAAAAAAACACGGGTATCCCGTACCCGTGTTTTTAAAAAATAAGGGCCCTTCGAGGTAAGTTGTAGAAGGGCAGGCTTCCAAATACAATCAGAGAAAACCTTAAAACGGCATTCGGAATATCTCAAATCCGGCCGGGCATTCGGCCGCCGCCTCGATGCGCCCGGCGCTATTTCTTCTGCATCGCCGCCGCCGCCTGTTTTGCCCGGGCGAATGCCGGGGTGTTCACAACGGATCCCTTGAGAACGGCGCTCTCCGCCGCCATTTTGTGCATCTGCTGCACGCGCTCTTCGCTCGGGGGATGAGTGCTCATGGCATCGGCCAGGCTCTTCAAGGCCGAACTGTCATTGCCCGCGCTTTTTTCCATCTGGAGCAGCTTTTCGTAGAACTTGCCCACCTGGTCCTTGTCATATCCCGCTCCCACTGCCAGCTTGAACCCGATCCGGTCGGCTTCCATCTCGTCTTCCCGGGAATTGGCAAGAAACGTGTATTTCTGGACGAGCAGCCCGCCTCCCGCACCCACAGCGCCTCCCAGAAGCGCGGCCTTCGCCAGGCAGGCGCTGTCGCCGCTCCGGCACAGTATGAGACCAAGACCCAGCCCGGCTGCCGCCCCTGCTATTCCTCCTCCAGCCGCATAAAGCCAGGTCTTGTTGCTTTCCTTCTCCATGGCGTACATCCGCTCTGCCGCGTGCCGGGCCCTGACATGGCCGACCTCATGCCCGATTACGCCGGCAAGTTCCGCTTCGTTGGAGGCCATGGCGATCAGCGGGGCGGTTACGAAGACCTTGCCCGCCGGAAGCGCGAAGGCATTGACGTTCTTCACGTCGACAACCGTGAAATCATAGTGGTAAGGGTTGCCCTCCAGGTTGTTCGCCCTGACGATTTTCATTCCGAGCTGGGAGATGTATTTCTGGAGTTCCGGATTGTTTGCCGGCGGGTAATCCTTCCGCATCTTGGGCAGAGCCTCCCGGGCCAGGCGCTCCTCGTCCGCAACCGTGAGATTCGTTTGCTGTCCCGTGTTGTCTCCCTCGCGGTACCTCGAACCCGTGGTGGCCGCGCAGGAAGTGAATATCCAGAAGAAAGATATAAGTATCGCGATTGGCTTTTTCATCGGTTGTCCTTTGTCGTTTTCAGGAATCAAACGGAAAACCCGCTAGTCCCTGCCTCTCCCATGGCCCTGTCCCTGTCCCTGGCCTCTCTGCTCCTGTCCCTGTCCCCTGTCCTGGTACTGTGGCCTTTGGGAGTCCCTGTCCGGCTGAGGCCTTGGCTGCTGGGCCTGGTGTTCTCTCTGCTGGGGCTGGGGCCTTTGCTGCTGGACCTGTTGTTCTTTATGCTGCGGCTGGGGCCTTTGCTGCTGGACCTGTTGTTCTTTACGCTGCGGCTGGGGCCTTTGCTGCTGGCCCTGTTGCTCTTTATGCTGGGGCTGGGGCCGGGGCTGCTGCACCTGAATCGCTCGCGGGTCCTGATGCTGCCGGGACTGGACCTGCTTGTGCTGTTGCTGCTGGACCTGCTGCTTTCGCTGCTGCTGTTGCTTCTGCTGCTCCTGCTGATAGAGCCTTACTTCGGGACGCTGCTGGTATTCCTGCTGCCGCACTTTTCTCAATTCCTGGCGCTGCGGCGCCGGCTTGGGCTTGTAGCCCTGCACGTTCCAGGCCCTTTGTCTCTCCCAGTGGCGGTTGTCGCGCCAGCCTTTCCAGTTCTTTTGCAGCTGGTTGTGGGGTATCGGCCTGTAGTTCCAGGGGTGGCCGTACCATCTATGGTCGTGGTAATAGGTCCTCCAGTGCGGGTCGACGTCGTAATAGAACCTCGGGACCGACCGGTAATAGACCCAGCCCCGGTCGTAATAGCGGGACCGGTACCAGCGGCCCTCCCAGGGGCGCCACCACCAGCCGTTCCAGAAAAAGAGGTCGACATCGACATAGGGTACGACATACACATCATTTGCATCGGGCAATACGACAACCTGCGGCGGAGCCGGGAAAACAATGGCCGGGGGCAGGGGGAAGCCGATCCCGATGCTGACGTTAACTTCTGCAATTGCCGCTGCGGGCAAGAGACTGACCATGGCCAAAAGCATTGCTCCAAAAATTATCTTTTTCATTTTCTGCATTTCTTTTCATCCTTTCGAAAAAAGGGACCTGCCGGATAAACTGGTTTACTAACTGCCTGGGGAGGGACCGAAGAGCGGCTCTGAATCAGTTGTGTTGAGGCTCGGCGGAAGGGATTGTTTTTCCGGTCCCGTCTTTAACTGGTTTTCTATTATCCGAATTTCCTGAAAAATCAAGGATCAAAGTTCGGCCGCATCTGCGGAATTCAGTAAAAAGAGATATAAGGCACATATTTTCCGGGATTTTTTTGCTTAACATGCGGCAATCCGTCCTGTATAGAAACGGCGCAGGATTCGGCGCTATTTATGCTTTAAAAGGAGGACCCATGAAGAAATTCGTATTGTTTTCCGCGGCTGTTATTGTGGCTTTGACTTTTTCAGGCATCGCGGCGGCGGGCGATTTTGACTGGATGAGCCGGCTCGATATCAGCGCGAAAGCCGACCCGACGGGGTTCAAGGCCCGGCTGGAGACGCGCTTCCAGATCGGGGGCGCCAGGGTGAGCGCCGTGCTGAACAATTTCCCGAACCCGGCTGATGCTTACATGGTAATGCGCCTGGGAGAAATGGCCGGCATGCCGCCGGAAAAAGTGGCGGACAAGTACAAATCAGGGAAAAAGGGCTGGGGCGCGTTTGCCAAAAGCATCGGTATAAAGCCGGGCTCGAAGGAATTCCATGCCTTGAAGAGGGGGCACGACCTTGATGGGCTGCCCGGCAGCTACGACCAGGCCGGAAAGGGAAAAGGCAAAGGAAAGGGCAAGAAAAACAATATGACCTAGATCCAGTTTTGTCGATAAGTCCCGGCAAAAAACGGGTTGAAGTCTCTCAACCCGTTTTTTTGTTATTCCGGATCCTACATCATATCCTTATTGCTCTGCTCGACGGCCTTGTCTATCTCCGCCTTAAGCTGAGGCGGCAACCCCGGGATATCGACGTTCATGAAACCCCTTACGATAGTCGATGTCGCCTCGTCTTCCGACAGCCCGCGCGACATCAGGTACAATATCTCGTCCTGCGCGATTTTCCCCACCGCGGCCTCATGCGACATCTCGACTCCTTCCGCCCGGCCCTGCAGCTCGGGGATGGCATGGATGACGCCGCCCTTCAGGATCAGGCCGCGGCACTCCAGGTGCGCCCGCACCCCGGGGACATGGCCGATCAGGTCGCCGCGGTTGATTATCCTGCCGCCGTTCGAAATGGCCCTTGCGATTATCTCCGCGCGGGTGTCCTCGGCTTCAAGCGATATCCTGCCGCCCACGTCCAGTTCCGTGTCGGGATTGCCGACGAGGATGCTGTAGAACCTGGAGACCGCCCCCTTGCCGATGAGGCGGGTCGTCGGGAACATCTGAAGCGACCTCACCGGTTTCATGCAGATGTAATTGTTCAGGAAGAGGCCGCCCTCCTCGACCACTCCGACTGAGCGCGGCCGCACCATCATCTCCTCGGCCCACTGGTGGATCATCGTGAAGCTTAATTTGGCGTTTTTCTTGACGAAGAATTCCGATATGCCCACGTGAAGCCCCCGCTTCAGGTGCGGTGACGTGGCGCACCCCGTGATGATGTGCAGTTCGGAACCCTCCTCTGCGATTATGAGGTTATGCACGTACTGGCTGATGTTTTCCTTGTCCAGGTACAGGCAGGCCTGTACCGGCATGACCACCTGCGCTCCCGGCAGGGCCCGGATGACGTAGCCGTCATGGAGCTGCAGCTGCGCGTTGGCCGTGAATTTGTCGGCGTCCACCGAGGCGAGCTTCCAGTAATAGTCCTGCACCCAGGGGTAATCTTTCAGGGCTTTTTTAATCGGAATGACCTCGAGCCCTTCCTGCAGCGAGTGCGCGTGCAGGACGGCCGTATCTTTCTGGATGTATGTCCCGGAACGGATTTCCTCTTTGACATCGATTCCGGTCTGGATCAGCCTCAGCCTGTCCTCTTCCGGCATCTTCGTCAGGTCCTGCATGTAAGGGTGGTCCACCGGATCGGCCGTGAAAGTCGCCAGATCGACATCGGGCCCCAGGGCGGCCTTTTTCTCCTTTGCCTTTAAAGCTTTCTCATCTATATCGCGCATCTCAGACATTCTCCGTATCCCATGTGTTTAATGCAGTGGAAGATCTCCTGGGGATTGCTCCGGCACGAGAGCACGCCTTCGTAAAGGACCTGCCCCTTGTCGGCGGTGATGTAGTCAAGGATGAACCCCGTGTGGGTTATGATCAATCCCATTCTCGTCCGCTCCTCGCGGGCCTTCTTCCGGCTCTTTTCAGTGTTCGAGGGCAGGTCTCTCTGGAGCAGGTCGCTGATTGTGTTGCCGATCAGGGCGATGTTCTCCAGGTCGACGCCGGACTCCGGCTCGTCGAACAGCATCAGGTCGGCCTTCTGGGCCATGAGCTGCAGCAGCTCGGAGCGCTTGATCTCGCCTCCCGAGAACCCCGCATTGATGTCCCTCTCCAGGAAGTCCGTAAAGTTCATCTTTTCGGCGAGCCGATCTATATCCAAATCACCGTTCTGCCCGCAGATCTTCACCATCTGTTTGGTCTTGAGCCCGTTTATGGTCGGCGGCCGCTGGTACGACATGCCGATTCCCAGGCGGGCCCTCTCGTTTATGGGCATATCCGTGATGTCCTCGCCCTTGAAGAAAATCTTGCCCGAGACGATTTCATACTGGGGGTAGCCCATTATGGTCATGAGCAGGGTCGTT
>CAZKYN010000112.1:0-10664 GCA_964556675.1 uncultured Syntrophaceae bacterium | reverse complement strand
TTGAGGACCCGAGAGCATTGCCAATGGCGAAAGTCAAGGAACAGAGACCCCTGGCCGACCGCATGCGGCCGGAAAGGCTTGCGGATTTCATCGGCCAGGAAAAGATCCTCGGGCCGGGAACCCTGCTGAGGCGCGCCATCGAGGAAGACCGTCTTTTTTCGATGATCCTCTGGGGCCCGCCCGGTTCCGGCAAGACCACTTTGGCCACCGTCATCGCAAACGAGACCAGGTCCCACTTCGAGACCTTCTCGGCGGTGCTCTCCGGAGTCAAGGAAATCCGGTCCGTTATTGAAACAGCCAAGAAGGAACTGGAGCAGGACCAGAGGACGATCCTCTTCGTCGACGAGATCCACCGGTTCAACAAGGCCCAGCAGGACGCCTTCCTGCATCACGTTGAAAGCGGCCTCATCACCCTTATCGGCGCGACCACCGAAAACCCTTCTTTTGAAGTAATCTCGCCGCTGCTGTCGCGCTGCCGCGTATTTGTCCTCGATCCCCTGGGCGATGACAATGTGCTCGAAATACTCAAAAGGGCCCTGGCCGACAAGGAGCGTGGGCTGGGCAATCTCTCACTGGAGGCGGACACCGAAGCCCTCAAGCATATAATCTGGGCCGCGCAGGGAGATGCGCGCACCGCGCTCAACAACCTTGAAGCCGCCGCCAACCTTGTGCGCTCCGCAAAGGACGGCGAGAGAAACATCACCCACGATATCGTTGAAGAGGCGCTCCAGAAGAAACTCCTGCAGTACGACAAGACCGGGGAGGAGCATTACAATCTCATCTCCGCGCTGCACAAGAGCCTCAGGGGGAGCGACCCCGATGCGGCGCTGTACTGGCTGGCCCGAATGCTCGAGGCGGGTGAAGATCCCCTTTACATCGCCCGGAGGATGGTGCGGTTCGCATCCGAGGATGTGGGCAACGCGGACCCGAACGGCCTTCTGGTCTCGATGGCCGCCATGCAGGCCTTCCATTTTATCGGTCAGCCCGAGGGCGAACTGGCCCTGGCCCAGGCGGCCGTTTATCTGGCGACGGCGCCGAAAAGCAATTCCCTGTACACGGCTTTCGGGCGAGTGAAAAGGGAGGTCCGCGGCAGCGGGGCGCTTCCGGTTCCTCTCCATATAAGGAATGCGCCAACCGGACTTATGAAAGAGCTCGGCTACGGCAAGGATTATAAATACGCCCATGATCATGAGGACGCCTTCACCCCGCAGGATTACCTTCCGGCGGAACTCACAGGCCGGATTTTTTACCGGCCTTCGGACCGGGGCTATGAAAAAACAATCAAGAGCCGCCTTGACAAGTGGCGGAGCATTTTGAGGGCCAGGGGCCGTTCAGAAACCAGTCCCGACAATGAGACTTAAAAATATACAGAGGATCATCAATGTTCGTTTTCAAAAAATTCGCCGCAGCCCTGCTTATGCCGCTCGGCTTTTCATTCGTAATACTCGTCATCGGCTGGTTCCTGCTCTTTTTCCGGCGCAGGTTCCGGGAAGCCAAAGCCCTGATCCTGATCGGAGTCCTTGCGCTCGCAATTGCGAGCATCGGCCCGGTATCGAACATGCTGACGGCGCCGCTGGAGACGCGTTATCCTCCCCTTGATTTCAATAATCTGCCCAACAATATCAGCTATATTGTCGTCCTGGGCGGAGGACTGGCGGGAGACGACCAGGACCCGGCACGCGCCGAACTTTCGAGGGCGACCCTTTCCAGACTTATCGAGGGGATCCGGATCCACCGTATGTATCCCGACAGTAAGCTGATCCTATCCGGGGGAAAGGTGTTTGCGCAGGTATCCGAAAGCGAGGTGATGGCTCAAAAGGCGCGCTCTCTCGGCGTGAGCGGGAATGACATAATCCTGGAGAACAATTCCCCCGACACGGAAAGCCAGGCCAGACTCATCAAGCCTTTTGTGAAGGATAGCAGATTTATCATGGTCACATCGGCCATTCATATGCAGAGGGCGATGGGGCTGTTCAGCAGGGAAGGAATGGAGCCGGTCCCCGCCCCCACGGACTACCTCCCGAAGGCCGCGGGGGACCCGCGCCGGTATTTCCCGCAGACCTCGGCGCTGGGCAAGTCCGAGGCCGCCCTTAACGAATATATCGGTATACTGTGGTCAAAGATAAGGGGCAGAATTTAGCCCGGCTATACTTGATGACACGCCAACCCATCTCTGATATAGGAAGCCATATTTTTTGGCTATCTCCGGAGGGGAGCAGAACACGATATGAGCGATATTGCAGGCCTTTCCTGGAAAGTCCTGGAACTTCTCAATAAAGGCGTCAGGATCTGGCATCCCGGCTCCGTCGATATAGGGGACGAGGTCGATACGGACAGGATCGCCGGCAGGGGGGTCGAGATATTTGCGGGCGCCCGCATCAACGGTCCGGAAACCCTGATCTGCAAAGGGACCAAACTGGGCGAAGAGGGCCCGGTCGTGATAAGGGACTGCCGGATCGGGGAAAATGTCGAGCTCAGGGGGGGATTTTTCAAAAAATCCGTTTTCCTGGACGGAGCAGTATTCGGATCAGGCTCACAGGTAAGGGAAGGTTGTATAATTGAAGAGGAAGCCGGCGGAAACCATTGCATCGGGCTGAAACAAACCATCCTGTTCCCGTTCGTGACGCTCGGCAGCCTCGTTAATTTCTGCGACTGCCTGATGGCCGGCGGCACGAGCCGCAAGGACCACAGCGAAGTGGGGAGCTCTTTCATCCATTTCAACTACACGCCCCACCAGGACAAGGCGACTGCGTCGCTGATCGGCGACGTCCCGCGGGGAGTGATGCTGAATTGCCCGTCCATTTTCCTGGGCGGGCAGGGCGGAATCGTCGGCCCCTCGCGGATCGAATACGGGACGGTGCTGGCAGCGGGCTCCATCCTTCGCGAAGATGCTCCGGCCTCGCCTCGGGGAGGGAGGCTTGTCAGCGGGCCCGTTTCGCTCCTGGAAAGAGAGTTCCATTGCGGGATGTACACGGAGGTCAGGAGAAAGGTCATCAACAACCTTTTGTATATAGCCAATCTGCTGGCGCTCCGCGAATGGTACTCGCATGTGCGCAGCCTCTTCCTGGGGGGCCGGGAGTTCGGTCCGGAGCTGCTGGAGGGGGCAAAATCCACCATTGCCGGGGCTGTTTTCGAAAGGTCCCGCAGGTTAACGGAATTTTCGGAAAAAATGGATAAGTCCATTGCCCTGAGCAGAATATATATGCCCGGGGAGCAATGGGACGAGCTGCGCGCTCAGAAGAAAGAACTTCTTGAAAACCGCTCCGCCCTCGAAGTATGCTTTTCGAGCCTCGTTGAGGCGGATTTGGGGACGGAAGAAAGGGACCGGTTCATCCAGGCCCTTTCAGCTGTCAGCGGCGATTACCTGACCGCAATCCGGAGTTTGGACGACGGCGCGCGGCGGAGCGGGTCCGCCTGGCTCCAGGCGATTGTTGATGGTATCATGGGCAGGGCCCTCGAAATACTCCCGTCTTTCAAATGAAGGCTAATATAACCAAAGGCACGCTATTGTTTAAGATCATAATCCGGACCAGGATTTTTCTTGGACGTCTATTTTCCAGAATATACCTTGGACGCGATATCCGCTTCATCGAGCCCGGATCCGTCGTCCTGTTCCCCCTTCACCCGGACACCCTTTTCTGCGGACTTGCCGGAATAATCACGCTGAAGAAGGCTGCGGTTGAACCGGTGCGTTCGCACAATGCCGGGGAGGCATCCTCCTTGTTTTCCCGAATAACAAAATCCGGGTTGAAAGAGATTTTTTCCGGTGCGATCACCCCCCGGGAATACCTGAAAGGGCCTGACGACCTGCATCGGCTGGAGCGGTATATTTCGCTCTGGAAGCTTGATGGACATTTCCGGGACATCTTTTTTGATCCGGCAAAGACCGATACCCTCAACAAATTATCAGGAGACATCAAGGCGTTCATCCAGGAACAGGAGGGCATACTGAGGGAAAAGGCGGTCCGGATTTCGACGGATGAGATCGAGATAGTCAACAGCCGCATAATAATCCTCAAGGACCTGCAATGGAGCCTGGAACACGACGTCTTGCAGAACATCGGGAAAATTTCCGATCTCGCCGGGGCGGGGCGGGACATATCGCCCCGAGCCTTGTCAAAATACAGCCGGATCAATTTCCTCCTGAACTGCATAGACAGGCTGGAAGTTCGGGGAAGGGATTCGGCAGGGGTCCAGGTTTCGTTCAAAGTAGAGCAGGAGCCCGGCAGGGAATCTCCGCTCGATACCGGTTTCGCGGACCTGCGGAAGAAAGGCCTGTACCAGAATTTCCTCGACCGCACCATGGACGGGGATCTGAAGAACGGCAGCATCCATATGTGCCGGCAAGCGGACGGGACGTCGGTTTCATTCGTTTATAAAACGGCTTCCGTTATCGGCGAACTGGGGAGAAATGTCCGGGAACTGCGGGCGGCTATCCGCTCCGATGAAATATTCAGGGTTTTTGCCGACCTCGAAGTCGAGTTCGACGTATCTTTCGCCCACACGCGCTGGGCCTCCGTGGGCTCCATCACCGAGGAGAACTGCCATCCCGTGAATAACTTCACCTTGCAGCCGGCCCCATCAGGCCCCGCCGTACCCCCCGGCGGGTACTGCGCGGTCCCCTCCTGTATAAAAATTGACGAACAGGAGCCGGCTCCGCTTTATCCCGCCTATGGTCCCGGAAACTGGTGCATCAGCGTGGTCCTTAACGGCGACATTGACAACTACCCCGTGCTGCGTTCCGAGCTGGAGAGCGAAAATGGGGTCCGGATAGCGCCCGAGATGACGACCGACACCAAGATAATCCCTCTGCAGATTGATAAATACCTGCGCCGGGGGGAGACATTCGAAGAGGCCTTCCGGTTATCCCTGAACGACTTTGAAGGCTCCCATGCAATAGCGGCCCTGAGCAACCTGGAGCCGGGAAAGGTCTTCCTGGCGCTGCGCGGAAGCGGCCAGTCCATTTACGTCGGCCTGTGCCCCGACCGGTATATCTTTTCCTCTGAATTGTACGGGCTGGTGGAGGCCACTTCCAGATTCATCAAGATGGACGGGGAAACCGAATCCGTGCCGGGCGACCCCCATTCGGGAGGCCAGGTGTTTGTCCTCGATCAGTCCGCGGCCGGAGGGCTCGCGGGGATCAAGGCCCTTTTCTATAGCGGGACACCCGTCGCTTTGACGGAAAAAGACATCAAACATGCGGAGATCACCACCCGCGACATCGACCGCGGCAGCTTCCCGCATTTCTTCCTCAAGGAGATAACCGAGTCGGCCCATTCGGTTCGCAAGACACTCCTTGGGAAGTACCGGCTGTCCCGCCGGAAGTCCCGATGGGAACTGTCGTTCAACATGGGACCGGATATCCTCCCCGAAAAAATTAAAGAGGGGCTCCTGTCGAAGGCGATCCGCAATATTATTGTAATCGGGCACGGTACCGCGGCCGTCGCGGGCCTGGCGATCGCCGACGGACTCTCCAGGTTCCTGCAGGAGGCCCAGATCAAAGTCGAGGCCAAAAGGGCCTCGGAGTTGAGCGGGTTCTGCATGGAAAACGACCTTGCAGATACCCTGGTCATCCCGGTAACCCAATCGGGCACCACCACGGACACCAACCGAGCCGTGGCCATGGCCGTAGAGCGGGGCGCTTCCGTTATAGCCATAGTGAACCGAAGGCAATCGGATATCACCCACAAGGCCGACGGCGTATTCTATACCAGCGACGGCCGGGACATAGAAATGTCGGTGGCCTCGACCAAGGCATTCTATTCACAGATAGTCGCCGGGCATGTCCTTGGTCTGGCAACGGCAAAGCTGCTGGGGACCCTCTCCGACGACATGCTCGCGGATGAGCTGCTGCGTCTTGAGCAAATCCCCGAGATGATGGGCCGAGTCCTCCAGAATCAGGAGGACATCCGCCGTTCCGTCGAGATCACCGCCAAGCAGAAAAGGTACTGGGCTGTTGTCGGAAGCGGGCCCAACAAAGCTGCCGCCGACGAGATCCGGATCAAGTTGAGCGAGTTGTGCTATAAGACTATTTCTTCAGACGTGATCGAAGACAAGAAGCATATAGACCTTTCCTCGGAGCCCCTGATCCTGGTTTGCGCCTCCGGGAACCCCGAATCGGTCCTCGGAGACATTGTCAAGGACGTCGCAATTTTCAAGGCTCACAAGGCCGCCGTTGTCGTCTTTGCCGACGAGGGCGAACTCAGGTTCGACGCCGTGGCCGACGCGGTCATTGCCCTGCCCCGGACGGACCCGCCCCTTTCGGTCATCCTCAACACGATGGCGGGGCACCTGTGGGGATACTATGCAGCCCGCGCCATAGACGAGGACGCGAAATTCTTCCAGGAATTCAGGGGGCGGCTGAACGCCGAAATGGTCCGCCATGAAAAAGAAAACCTTTCCCTTTTCGAGCGGCTCGTCGACAGGGGGGCATATCGGGTAATCGAGGACTTCTCAGCCGGGTTCAATGAAAAAAGGTCGGCCGGAACCTTTACCCTCACCAACGTGAAAACAATTTCCGACATAGCCCTGCTGGCAAAATATGCAGCCGCCAAGCTGCCGATAGAGGATTTTTGGTCGGAATTCAAAACGGACCTGTCCCCCCTCGATCTGCTTAATGTGTCTGTCGGCCAGGCCATAGACGAACTGTCGCGTCCCATTGATGCCATACGCCACCAGGCCAAGACGGTAACTGTCGGCACGAGCCGCAAGGAAGAGTTGCTGCGCGGGATAATTTTCGACCTGCTCGGCAGCCTGGATTTCTCCGCCAGGAACTTTACCGGCAAAAATATTCTCGCGCTGGGGCGCATCCAAAAGGCCATTTCTCAGATCAGGGGATATACTCTTTACGGGGTGGGCAACCTGGACGCGGAAGGGAAACCTTCGGAGTCCTCGACAATATCAGTGAAGGCCAGGGGAGGAGTCTCCCTGAACATGAAATCGAGGGCGGAGTCGAAGTCTCCCCTGCTGGGCACAAAGAACATGATTGTCAGGACGGGCCACGTGTACATAGGCGTGGGGAAAACGGACCGGGCCCCCATCGTCATTATTCCGCTCGTAGGGGACGGCAAGGTGGTCCGCGATCTCCTGCTGATCCACGTCGAATTCAATGAGAACCTGTCCGTCTCGGACAAAAAGGATGCACTGGGTTATCTATATCACGATATCCGCAATCTTGTTACCGAGTACAACGTGCCCTGGAGCGACTTGTACCTTGAGTCCATGTCTCTTGAGTCGCTTTTCAGCGAGCCGATCGAAACGATAGCCGGCCGGATACGGCAGCAATTAGATAAATAGAGTCAATGCCGGCAACCCGGCATTTGATTCGATTTTGCATGACCATTCAAGCAAGTTGAGAAGGAGAGCCGGATGGGCAAATTATTTGGAACCGACGGGATAAGAGGAGAGGCCAACCGGCATCCCATGAGTGCCGAAATCTCCTTTGCCGTCGGCCGGGCGGTTGCTTATCTGTTTAGAAAAAACGGGCATCGCGCCCGGGTGATCATCGGGAAGGATACCCGGATTTCGGGTTACATGCTGGAAAGCTCTCTCGAGGCAGGCATCACCTCCATGGGAGGCCACCCATACCTTGTGGGCGTGCTGCCGACCCCCGGAATAGCCTTTGTGACCCAGAGCATGCGCGCCGATGCCGGCCTTGTGATCTCGGCGTCCCACAACCCCTATCAGGATAACGGGATCAAAATCTTCGCCGGCAACGGTTTCAAGCTGACGGACAAAGAGGAAAGCCGCATTGAAGATCTGATCCTGGGCGACGAGCTTGCCCAATTCCTGCCTACCGCGAACGGGATCGGCAAGGCCTTCCGCATTGCGGACGTCCACGGCCGCTACATAGTCTTCCTGAAAAACAGCTTTCCCCGCGACCTCTCGATGGAGGGGATGAAGATCGTGCTGGACACCGCGAACGGCGCTACATACAGGATAGCGCCCGATGCTTTCGCGGAGCTGGGCGCAGATGTGAAAGTGATACACAATAACCCGAACGGGACCAACATCAATGAAAAGTGCGGTTCACAGCATACCCAGGACCTGAGGAAGAAAGTGCTGGAGAGCGGCGCGGCGCTCGGCCTGGCTTTCGACGGTGACGGAGACCGCCTGATTGCCTTGGATGAGAAAGGAACGGAACTCACCGGAGACCAGATGCTCATCATCTGCGCAAACATGCTGAAGGAAGAGGGAAAGCTGAAGAACAACCTGCTGGTGACCACTGTCATGAGCAACCTGGGCCTGAGAGTCGCGTGCAAAAGGCTCGGCCTGAACCATCATGAATCGCAGGTTGGGGACCGGTATGTCATAGAAGACATGCTGCGGATGGGGTCAAACGTCGGCGGCGAGGACGCAGGACATATGATTTTCCTCGACCACCACACGACGGGGGACGGCATAATAGCAGCTATGCAGCTGATATCGGCCATGGTCCGGTCAGGCAAGCCCCTCTCCGAGTTGGCGTCCATCATGGATGTTTTCCCGCAAAAACTGATCAATGTAAATGTTCAACACAAGCCCGATATCGACTCAATTCCCCGGCTGACGGATGCCATCAGACAGACGGAAAGCGAACTGGGCGAGGAGGGGCGTGTGCTCGTCCGGTATTCGGGGACTCAGAATATGTGCCGCGTCATGGTAGAGGGGCCGTCCGAAGCAGCAACGGACCGGCACTGCCGGCAGCTGGCCGACATCGTGAAAAACGAGATCGGCTGATATAACTCTGTAACCTGGAAACGACGCCTGCCGCAGGTCTCAGGAAGCCTTTCCGATCCTCTGCCATCGGCAACTAACAACAATACTGTCGGAAACAGTATAGACGGCTGTATCCCGACACCGGAAATACACTGAAAATTAAGTTTTCTAATAATTCTACTTTCAAAATCTCCCCTTTTGATATATAGCATCTGCGAAAAATTATGTAGGAATAATCAGATGATAGCAATCCTGGACTTCGGGTCCCAGTACAACCAGCTCATAGCCCGAAGGGTCCGCGAATGCCGTGTTTACTGCGAGATCCTTCCCCACACCATCTCCCCCTCAGAACTGAAAGCCAAAGGCCCCAAAGGGATAATCCTCTCCGGAGGGCCGGCCAGCATTTTCGACAAGGGCGTTCCCGTCTGCGACAAGGCGCTGTTTCAGCTCGGAGTTCCCGTTCTCGGCATCTGTTACGGCATGCAGCTCATGGCCCATCAGCTCGGGGGCAAAGTGACCAAGTCGAACCTGCGCGAATATGGCAGGGCGATGCTCGACATCAATCGAGGACCCGGAGCGCCCGATTCGCTCCTTTTCAAGGGCCTCAAGGCGCGCCAGCAGATCTGGATGAGCCACGGCGACCACATAACGAGGATACCGAAAGGGTTCAGAATATCGGGCTCCACCCCGAATTGCTCAGCAGCCGCCATGGAGAACCCCGACGCCGGATTTTACGGCGTGCAATTCCATCCGGAAGTGACGCACACCATCCACGGCGTTACCATCCTCCGGAATTTCCTTTTCAGAATCGCAGGCTGCAGGCCTGACTGGACCATGGGCTCTTTCATCGAGGAAGAAATCCGGAAAATAAGGGAGCAGGTCGGCGGCGGCCGGGTGCTATGCGCCCTTTCGGGCGGCGTGGATTCCTCGGTGCTTGCCGTGCTGATCCACAAGGCCATCGGGAAAAATCTTGTCTCCATATTTGTCGATAACGGTCTTTTGCGACAGGGCGAGGTGGAGGAGGTCACCGCCACTTTCCGCGACCGGTACAATCTGAACTTCCGTGTCATTCATGCCCGGGACAGGTTCCTTAACAAATTGAAGGGCGTGACCGACCCGGAGAGGAAGCGCAAAATCATCGGCACGGAATTCATCCGGATATTTGAAGAGGAGGCAAAAAAACTGGGCGATATAAGATATCTGGCCCAGGGCACGCTTTATCCCGACGTCATTGAAAGCCAGTCTTCTTTCGGCGGGCCCTCTGCCGTGATCAAGAGCCATCATAACGTGGGCGGCCTGCCCGCCCGGCTCAAGATGAAACTCATCGAACCCCTGCGGGTCCTGTTCAAGGACGAGGTCCGGGAACTCGGCCAGGAACTGGGGCTCCCCGAAGAGATCGTCTGGCGCCACCCCTTCCCCGGACCCGGCATTGCCGTGCGGATCCTGGGGCAGGTCACGAAAGCCAATGTCGAACTGGTCCAGAGAGCGGATGCCATTGTCCGTCACGAGATAAAGAAGGCGGGACTGTTCCAGGAAGTCTGGCAGGAATTCGCCGTGCTGCTCCCCGTCAAGACGGTGGGCGTCATGGGCGACGGCAGGACTTATGAAAATGTCATTGCGGTAAGGGCCATATCCAGCAGGGATGGGATGACCGCCGACTGGGTCAAGCTGCCTTACGAAGTGCTGGAGTCGATCTCCAGCCGGATTGTCAACGAAGTAAAAGGGGTCAACAGGGTCGTTTACGACATCAGCACGAAACCACCCAGCACAATCGAGTGGGAGTAATTAACAGGAGCGATAATGCGGACTAAATTCATATTCGTCACGGGCGGGGTGCTTTCCTCCCTGGGAAAGGGTCTGGCCGCGGCTTCGATAGGCTCTTTGCTGGAGGCAAGAGGGCTCAAAGTCTCGAACCAGAAACTGGATCCTTATATAAACGTCGACCCCGGCACCATGAACCCCTTCCA
>CAZKYN010000111.1:0-10746 GCA_964556675.1 uncultured Syntrophaceae bacterium | reverse complement strand
GTCCAGCCGGTAATACGCCCTGCGGCGGCCGCCGGAGTCCTGTTTCAGTACGAGATCGGTAACGACATAACCTCTGGCCAGATAATGCATGAAAAGGGCCCGGCATTTGTCCCTCAGCTGCTGCGCCTTGACGCGGTCGGCCCTGAGAAGCGCGTCCTGGGCATAAGGTATCTCAATGAATACCGGCGAGACCTTGATGCCGGTCAGGAACCTGAGGCCGTTTCTTTCCAGTCCCTGCTCGTCGATCTCGATTTCATTGACGGTGCTCTCAGGGGTGACCGCGGCTACATCGAATGGGGGGACTTTGCCCTCCCCCATTCTCCTATGGACCCTTTCCGAGAGGATGTCCCATTCGACGACAAAACGGTCGGTGGATATGCCGCGGTTGAACTGGTCGTTGGTGAACACGGCGCTGTAATAATTGAAGCCGATCTCTCTCACGAGCCCCCCCATTTTGTGGATGTACATGTAGCCGTTTCGGGACTGCAGCGGATCGTATGTCCAGCGGATCCGGGGGATGCGCCGCTCCACGGCGCATTCATAGAGGTTCTGGACGATATAGGCTCCGATGTCCTTGTCCTGGTAACGATGGTCGACGCCCATCCTTGCGCCGTACCAGAACGGACCCTTGTCGTCGAAGTCCGCAAAGCAGCACAGGAAGCCGATCGGCTTGTCTCCCTCGTACCACGGGTCCTCCTCGGCCATCTTCGCCCGCTCTCCGGGTGTAAAGAGACCCTCGTCAAAGGCCGTGAGCACGAGTCCGTTCGTTATGTAGGCAAGCTCAAAGTACAGCATGGGGGCATTTACTTCGCGGTAGCCCTGCCGGTCCCAGACCCTTTTTTCCAGTTCGACCACATGGTTCAGCACCGACTCGCGCAAATACCTTTCAACCCTGACTTTTCCCATCAGTCCGTCACGTCTTTCCGGCCCTTCGAGGTCTTTTTTCACCCGGTCGGTAAACAAGGGTAAGGATATTCCTGTCGCCTTCGCGGCTGTACGTGACCTCGTCGACCATCTTGTGCATCAGGTAAATGCCCAGGCCGCCCGGCTTCCGGTCGCAGAGTTTCGCTTTCAGGTCCGGGCATGTCTCATTGCTGCAGTCAAAGGGTACTCCCGTGTCGATTATTTCTATTGTGTAGGCTTCACCGGTCGCGCTGCACGTTATAATGATGTCGCCGCGCTTTTCAGGGGGGTAGGCGTACCGGCAGATGTTGACAAGGACCTCCTCCACCGCAAGTTCGATCCGGCGCAGCTCGGCGGCACTATATCCATGTTTTCCGGCGAAGGCCGTTATAAAACTTATGAGCCTTTCCAGGTTGTCCAGGACGGCGGGTAACCTTATCTGAGGCATAAAATAGCTCGGGGCTTTTGAAGTCTATGCCAATGTGCCTAGGAATCAAGGATGGGGAAAAGGGTATCGAACCCGGAAATTTCAAACACCTCCCGGACAGCCCCTTTCAGATGGGAGAGGGAAATTTCTCCCTCAGTCTGCTCCAGGCGCTTTGCCGTTGCCAGAAGGCTTTGGAGCCCGGCGCTGCTGATATATTCCAGATCGGCCAGATCGATCATGAAATGTCTCTCCCCCCTGGCCATCAATTCTTCCATGGCACGGTCGAAATCCGGAGAGGATACCGCATCCATCCGCCCCTTGAGGGACATTACGATTTTGCCGTCAGATTTGCTGATGCTTATATCCATTGCGCCTCCCCGGAAAGCCTTTGAACATGTGTATTTTGCTGATCTTTTATAGGAGGGGTCCACCTGCGTGTCAATTAAAAAATCAGATGGGATGATAAAAAGGAACCGGGCAAACAGAAATCTGATTGCCCGGATACATAAGAAGGATATCGCGATTACTTCTTTTCCGCGGGTTTTTCCGGAGCGGCGGGCGTCTTTTCAGGCGCGCCTGGAGCTTTTTCAGAAGTGCCGGGGGCCTTTTCGGGTGTCTTTTCAGGGGCGGCAGCGGGCGCCTTTTCAGGAGCCGGAGCGGGCTTCTTCTCTTCCGATGGTTTGCAGCCGATGACGGCAAAAGAAAAGGAGACCAGGAGAATCAGTGATAGCAGGACAATCAGGAACTTCCTCATCTTATTCACCTCCTTTAATTTTATTCCAGCAGGCTGTTGAAAGAGGCCCATATGCTGCGAGGCGCTTTGCATTGCAAAGGGACGCTTGCGAGATCTTGTCTTATGGGCCTTTTTGAACAGCCTGACCTAAAAAGGTTGCACCTCTAAAATTAAGCTTAGTGCAGGATTTTTGACGATTGCAAGCCAAATGAGGGAAGTTAGGGCTTTGGAAAGGTTTAGTGTTTTTAATTCAGGTAAGGGCTTACAGGCAATACTCTTAACAGGGCCTTGAAAAGCGGCTGAAAGCCGTTTGGGCTTGGGGAACCTTGTCGGTCCCGGGCGAGTTTTCCGTAAAAGGCCATGCAAAGCCACTGCGAATGGCCGAAAAGGGTCACGAACTGAAGTTTTTTATGCCCTGATTATTCATGGCTTTTCACCAGATCGATTATCGTCACTTCCGGGGGGGAGAGAAACCGGATGGGCGGCCCCCATGTTCCCGTGCCCCTGCTGGCGTAAAGGCGCGAGTTGTCCGGCAGTTCGTAGAGTCCGGAATCCAGCGGGAAAAAGAGCCTTGTGACCAGCCGGAACGGGAATATCTGTCCCCGGTGGGTGTGGCCGGAGAGCTGCAGGTCGAACATGCCGAAAATGGAGCTGTTCACGGCCGGCCGGTGTTTGAGGAACAAGGTGAATTCCCGGGTCCCGGGGGAAAGCACCTTCCTGTCCACGGAATTATCGGGCAGGAAGGAGCCGGCCTCGCTGCGATCGTCCACCCCCGCAATCCGGATCACTCCAGGTATTGTGAAACATTCCTGCCGGAGGACCTTGAACCCGGCCTCGCGAGTTGCGGCCAGCGCGCGTTCGATTCCTGCGTAGAATTCATGGTTGCCGGTCACGGCGAATTTGCCGAGAGGCGCATCGATCTCTTTGAGCATTGCTATGGACCGCCGCAGGGTGGGCGAGTCGCCGTCGATCAAATCCCCTGTCGAGATCAGGATATCGGGCCGGGCCTCCCTGACCGCCTCCAGGATTTTACCCAGCCGCTGCGGTCCGACAATGGGGCCCAGGTGGATATCCGAGACCTGGACGATTCTCAGGCTTTCTCTTGAGCCGCTCAATTTGGGGGTTGTGATGGCGACGGTTTCGGGCCGGATGCTCTGCGCTTCGATAAGGCCGTATACGGTGATCAGAACGGCGGCCGCGAGCGGGATGAGAAAGGACGCAAGGGCAGTGAGCGTGAAAGGCCCTGGCATCTGGCGGAAGATGAGCCGCAGGGCCCAGACGGCGAGCCTGTAAAAATCAACTGCCAGGGACGAGCAAAAAAACAGGAAGATGAAACCCATCCAGATATAGCTCGCGTACCCCAGCAATGTCGCCAGGCCCTGATAAGAGCTTTCGAGGGACCTGACCAGCAGCGGAGAGAACACCATGAAAGCCAGGAACACACCTGCTCCCGCTCCCGCCGCATAGGAGAGGGACAGCCCCTGAAACGCCTTCACGAACGCATAGGCATGCATGCCCCCGTAAATCAGGAAGACGATAATAAAAAAGGTGTACACTAAAGCACCCCGATCTCCTCTCCGATGATCTTGAAGGATTTGGGAAATTCCGGTTCAAAGTTCAGATAGAACGGCACAGGGTACTGGGCCCCGACCCGGGCGCCCGCTTCGGTCAGTCCCTTGACAAGCTGGGGCAGGAAGCCGCCCGGCAGGGAGAAGACCACCTCGTCATCCTGGGTCATTGAGAATACCCGGTCTCCCATCCCCGGAATAGCAATACGCGGGGCGTTAAGCCTGAAAGGGGCTATAAGGTATTCGCTGCACTCGATCTTCCCGCCGAAATTGCCGGCAACCCGCTCGCCTGCCTCACACGTGTAAGCCTGGGTCAACCTCATCACCTGGGCCGGGTTTCCGTAAATGACTACCGTGTCGGGGGCAAAGTCGGCCCGCGCCAGCGGGGCGATGACGATCGCTTCATACTCGCCTTTTCCCAGCGTCTGGATGCTTTCTGCCTCCCGGCGCCCCGCTTCCGGCCCGGAAGAATATGCGCCCTCGCAGAAGATTCTGGCGATCCCTTCCGCGGCGTCGCTCATCGTGCTGAACCCGAAGGCCAGGCTCCCGGGGACGCAGATGACGTCCTCGCGGTCAAGCCCTATTACCCAGCCGTAGAGGCGCGCCATGGAAACCGCCTGGCAGACGGCGACCCTTTTTTTGAGCATCCGGGACGGCCGCCTGGTCTTCTCGGGAAAGCTCTCGCCTTTTTTCAAAAATTTGACTGCCACCGGAAAGCTCCTCAGCCGCAGCCACCCGCTGATCAAATCGGAATATTCCTTGTTGCTGCTCATAATCTCCTCCTTCTCTGTCCGCGATACAAGTTCATTATAAAGGGGTCGGGATACAGAGATCAAAAACCTCTCTTTTTAAAAGGGAGCTGGAGGGAATTTTTCGGCCTTTCAAAAAATTCCCCTATGTCCCCCTTCAGGAAAGGGGGATGAATATCAGAGAGGTTTCTCCGTGTAGCAGTCGCAAAACTCGCCCTTGTCGTTGGTGATCCTGGACTCCTTGTTGCCGAACTCGAGGTCGACTTCCCTGCCCTCGTAATGCCATGCCCACTTGCACCAGCCCACTTTGGGATCGAGTATCCACTGGTCGCCTTCCATGCGTTGTATCACCACCCTGCCGTCCACCATCTCTTCCACTATTATGGCCTTTTCCGTCATCGCGATTGCCCCTCCATTTGCCTGATCAGGCGCGTCTCGAGCGCCTCCATCCTTGTATCGGCGATCATGCTGCAGTGTTTCCGGACCGCGCGGGCCTCCTCGATCAGGCACGCCAGCGATCCCGTCTCAACCCCGGAGATCGCGTCCTGTTTTGCGAGCCTGGCGGCCACGGCCAGCACGGCGAAAGTGTAAAGGCTGATCAGGGTAATGCGCCTGAGCAGGTACTCCCGTTCGGCCGTCTTCTCCCTGTAAAGGAGCAGGGACATCAGCAGCATGCGGCGGATAGTCTGGGAATTGGCCCCGGCCAGGAGAAAAGCCTGCCGGACCAGCGGGTCACTATGCTCCGCCTTCCAGGCCTGCGGCTTATAGCTTGACAGGTACTCTTTTATAATAAAAGAAATTCTAGCCCTGCCTTTCAGGTTCCGAAGCTGCCTTCCCAGCCGGCGCAGGCCCAGGAGGGCCGGGTACATGGAATGGATCTCCGTCGTCCCCTCGAATATAGTCGTCACCCGGAAATCCCTCATCCTTTTCTCGTAAGGTTGGGTCGAGAGATATCCCGAACCGCCCGCCGTCTGGAGGGCGTCATAAATCGTTTGCCAGGCCCGGGTCGTCCCGAAAAGCTTGCAATGGGACGTCTCGATCGCCGTTTCCCGGAGCGGGTCGGCGGAAAGGATGGATGCGGACAGTTCGTTCATCGCCCTCATCGCATCGGCGTTGACCCTTGCCTTCGCCAGCTTCTCCTGGATGAGCTGGTAATTCCGGATGGGCTGCCCGAACTGGACCCGGGTGCCGGCACGCTTCCACATATCTTCCAGGCCCTGCTCCATGGCGCCGATGGATGCCGCGCCGAGACCGAGCCGGCCGTAATTGAGGACCATCATGGCCAGCCGGAAACCGTCGCCCGGCGCGCCGATGACGTTTTCGGCCGGGACCTTCACATCTTTGAACTGGACGGAGGCGGTCGAACTGGCCTTCAGTCCCATCTTCGGCATGTCGGCGCCGATTTTGACGCCCTCCCAGGCAGTCTCCACGATTAACGCGATGAGCCTGCCCGGCTGGTCGAGGCGAGCGAAAACGGTGAAGCCCCCGGCATAGTTGGCATTGGTGATGTACGTCTTGGTGCCGTTGAGGATGTAATGGGAACCGTCCGGCGAAATAACGGCCTGCGTCGTTATGCTCTTCGCGTCCGAGCCCGTCAGCGGCTCCGTCAGAGCATACGAAAAAATCATTTCGCCGGAAGCTGCCCTCGGCAGGTACTTATTCTTCTGCTCCGGGGTGCCGAACAGCTCTATCCCCCTGATGCCTATAGACAGATGGGCGACAAAGACGAGGGCCGGCGCCATGTCGGTACGCGAGACTTCCTCGATGACCTTGAGATATTCGAAAAGGGAAAAACCAAGGCCCCCGTGCTCCTCCGGGACCGAGATCCCGAAAAACCCGGCGTTTCTCATTTCATCGAGCATCTCTGCGGGGATCCTGCCCGACTCCTCGATCGCGGCCACGGGAAATTTCTGCAGCAGCTCGCGGTATTTCTGAACGAGGGCAAGCGCCCTGCTGAAATCATGTTTCTGCGCAAAGGCATCGTGAATGCCGGGGTCCAGGACCCCGCGGTAGATCTGCTCCATCAGTCCGGGAGGCATTCTCTCACTCCTTTCGGGGCCTTTTTGTTTCGCAGTTGATGCCGGTCCCCGCCATCGCCGGCCCGAAGCAGCGGTTGTCGGATACGCATTCCGAGGGGCGCAGGTCGCCTGATTTCCAGCGCTTCACGATTCCGGGCTCGCAGATAAAAGTCCTGCTCATGGAGACGAAATCGCTCGTCCCGTTTTTAATCAGGGCGTGCGCCGTCGCGAACGACCGGATGCCACCGACGAGGATCAGGGGGAGCGGCACCTCTTTTTTGAAGGCCTGCGCGGCATCGCGGAAATAAGCCTCCTTTTCGGGGGCGTCTATTTTGGAACGCGAAGGGCTCAGCTTTCCCGAAATGATTGTGCCGCCGCTGAGCTCGATGGCATTCGCGCCGGCTTGCGCAAGCATTTTGCCGACTTTGACGGATTCCTCCAGTTCCAGACCGTTTTCCACGTCGTCCCGGGAATTGAGCTTCACCAGGACCGGGTAATCAGGGCCGAGGTCCCCGCGGATGCCGGAGACGGTCTCGAGCAGGCAACGGGCGCGGTTTTCAACGGATCCGCCGTACTCGTCGGCGCGGCGGTTGAAGGCCGGGGAGAGGAACTGGCTCAGGAGGTAGCCGTGCGCCGCGTGGACCTGGACGGCATCGAACCCGGCGTCCCGCGCCCTCCGGGCGGCGGCGCGGAATGCATCCACCAGGCGGGCGATGTCGCTTTTAGTTGCCTCCCGCACCGGGCCTTTCGTGAACCCTTCCACGGCGGAGACGGCCAGGGCGGGCTCGCCGGTTTCCCTGGTGAACGCGAATATCCCCGCATGGGCCAGCTGCAGCGCAATTCTCCCGTGCTCTTTATGGACGGCGGCAGCCAGGGGCCCGAGCGTTTTTGCGAGGCCGTCGCTGTATATTCCGAGTTGGCGATCCGTCGCCCGGCCTTCCGGGGAGACAAACGCGTGGGAGCTGATTATAAGCCCCACCCCCCCGCGGGCCAGTTCCGAAATGACATTGACGACCTCGGGCGTGCAGGACCCGTCGGGGGCGGCGAGCCCTTCCCAGGTGGCTGAGCGGACGAAGCGGTTGCGAAGTTGGAGTTTACCGATTGAAGCGGGTCCGAACATGTCCGGCATAAGAATCCCTCCAGGCAGGCAATTTCAGATCGGCAGTCAAGAATAACCTCTGCTCATGAGATTTTTTCGACCATTCTAAAAATCGCTCCGCTGCAAATCAAAAACTCGCCCTGGGGGGCTCAGACAATTTGATTTGCGGCCGCTACGCTCATTTAAGAATGGTGCCCGAAAAAACCTCAAAATCGCGGCCGGTCATTCTAACTGCCTCTCTAATACTCAAGTACTTTGTCTTGAAAACCCGCTTTTGTAAACGGCTTTTTTTGCTTCCATTTCGCCGGTCCAGGATATAGATTTACGGGGAAATTCAATCAGGGGTGACACGAATGGGCGCAAAGAAAGCGGTCGTCCTGTCGAGCGGCGGCGTGGATTCCACGACGGCCATGGCGGTCGCGGTCCGGGAGGGGTTTGAAATATACAGCCTGACATTCCGCTACGGCCAGAGGCACAGGGTCGAGCTGGCGGCGGCGCAAAGGGTTGCCGCGGCATTCGGCGCCAAAAGGCATTTGGTGGTCGATATCAACCCGGAGGTATTCGGCGGCTCGGCCCTGGTTACGAATCTGACGGACGACATCGACGTGCCGAAGGGGAGGAGCGAGCGGCAGATGACGGAGGAGATCCCGGTCACCTACGTGCCGGCCCGCAACACGCTATTCCTTTCTTATGCCCTTGCCTGGGCGGAGGTGCTGGGGGCCCGCGATATATTCATCGGGGTAACCGCCGTCGATTACAGCGGATACCCGGACTGCCGCCCGGAATTCATCGCCGCATTCGAGCAAATGGCGAACCTGGCCACGAAGGCGGGGGTGGAAGGGAAAAAGGTACGGATACGGGCGCCCCTGATAGATCTGTCCAAGGCCGAAATCATAAAGCTTGGATTGAGTCTCGGCGTGGACTACGGCCTGACCCACAGCTGCTACGACCCCGGCCCGGCAGGCGAGGCATGCGGCGAGTGCGACACGTGCAAACTGAGGCTGAAAGGCTTCCGGGAAGCAGGCATAGAGGACCCGGTCAGGTACAAATAATTCCAAACGGAAGGGAGATATCCTTCCGGCCCAATGTTTTTCCCTTTTTACTGAAAGAGAAAGATGCTGTCGGCAAATTTTTGTCGACAGATAAAGAACAAGGGAAAACGGTTACTTTTTTAACGCCTTCAGGAAGTCGTGGTCTTTAAGCACGGTTTCCACCGATTTGTCGATCATGGCGTAGGCATTCTTTTCCAGCACGTAAGGGTCGATGCTGTTGGCGTCCGCCATGTTCACCGTGTAGATCTTCTGCATTATCGTGATCCCGTCCCTCGTCATATTCACCCTGAATTCAAAAGTCCTGTCCGACATGGAAAGCATGATCAGGTGGAAGTCGGCGACCCCCGTCATCGTCCGGACGTTTTCGAAAACGCGGATGCCGGCCTGGCTGAACGCGTCCCTGAACGTGTACCACAGGTACGAGCTGAGCAGTTGGGGCGTCTCGTAATACACGCTCCGGTCGGGGCTGTAGTAATGGAAGATGTTGGTGTTCATCGCGGTGTTTGTGAAGTTCAGCAGGTTGAGCTGCGCGCCTTTCAGAGCAGGGTAGTTCGCAGCAGTGAGCGACGGGATGTATTTATACTGGTTGAGCTGCACGTAAGCCCTCGGGCCGGGGCAGCCCAGCGTGAACAGGGCGAAAATAGCCAGTGCGAAAAAAGCCTTGAATGCCTGCGGTCTCATCCGGGTTTCCTCCTTAAATGGACTGTGAATATAAAATATGTATTTTGCGGCGTGTCAATCACAAAAGCGCATATTCCCGATCTTTCCGGGCACGAGCCGGTCCATGCCGCGGCGTCCACTTTAAAAAGCGGATGTGTTGTGACAGTAAGATATAAATAAGATTAGTCCTTTCCATTCAGATCATTTTCAAAGCCTTTCAAAGGAAAAAATTCCCCTTAATCGTCCTACTGTTAACGGCCTCACAATCGGCGTATCACCTGCAATAGCGCTCTCAATCCTTGGAAATACAGCATAATTAAGCCAATGATAATTCGAAGAACAAGTAAGAAAAAAGGAATGTAATATGTAGATATTTATATAAATGCATTGCATATGAAAAACGGATGTATTATGAGCCATAAACCTACATTATGTAGGTTTATTGTGTACAGAGTTATTGTGCTCCATAGAAGCCGGTTACGGCTGGAAACGAAGAACGGCTCAGGCAAATTCATCTGAGAAATCCAACACAGAGGTGATTGAAATGAAAAAATTGTTTTTGGTACTTATGCTTTTGGCGTCTGTTTTCATTATTATCGGTTGCGGAGGAAGCGGGGGAGGCGGCGGAAGCGCGGCAAGCGTGCCCCAATCCCTGCCGGATTACACGAGCGCGGATTTGACCGGCGATTATCACATATTTGGAATGAGCACCGGAACAGAGGACGCCGGCTATCGATTCGGCGAATTGAATGTCAATGCGTCCGGCCTTACCGGGGGCAACTATAAGGATTTCTATGACATCAAGCACGTTATAAATGGAGGCAATATCTCCATTGACGGCAACGGCCTGTTGAGCGGGGCCATTAATACCGATTTGGGCATTAATTCCATGATTCAATACGGAAAGCTTAATGCGTCAAAGAGCTTCTTCTCCTTCACATGTTCCGCAACGAATGGAGGGCAGGAGCTTTTCACCGCGATCAGGGCCGGCAATACTTACAGCCAGTCTGATTTGACGGGCGAGTGGAAGGAATTTTTGCTGCTTGTCGCGGGCGCTAATCAAGGCGCGTGGTATTTCGAAGATACGATAACCATTGACGGCAACGGGAACATGTCCGATCCGGGCGTGCAACTGATGCTGGCGGAAAACGGCATCTTTTTGGCAGACGGAATGGTCGGGGGAGTCGATTATTCCAAGGAATTCTTCATTTGGGTCGGCAACTGGCCAACCGGGGAGAAGGCATTTGCCATATTGCTGAAAAAGGGGACAGGAAGCTTTACGCCTTCCGATCTCCAGGGCAAATGGCATTTCAGTGCGGCATCGCCGGCCGGCGCTTCTTACGGCTACCTGGAGCTGGATAACGCAGGGAACGTCGTGGGAGGGCATTATTTCAGCTCAACCGGAAATACGCCCGTATCGAACGGCTCTGTTTCCCTGAATGCCGACGGCAGCCTGTCGGGAACTCTCTTATGTCCAAATGGGCTGGAGATTTCCGTTATCGGTCAGATTAACCTGTCGAAAAATATGATGGCATTA
>CAZKYN010000110.1:0-10901 GCA_964556675.1 uncultured Syntrophaceae bacterium | reverse complement strand
TCATTGAACACAACAACATCCCGGAACCAGGCCTTCATGATCTCCAGCCCCTCAATTACGAGTTCACGGTCGGATCCCATACCGGCCAGCACAGGGTAAAAATCGAGGGGAGTGGCAATCAGCGCCAGTTTGTCAATCAAATCTTCACGGCGCGCGGCATAATCGCTGTCCTTCATTTCCAGGGCCTTTCCGAGGCTCCCGCCTGATATCGCCGCCAGGGTGGAGGCTGTCCGCGCGTCCACGGAAAAACGCTCCTCGAGCAAATCGATCATTTCCCCGTTGCGCAACGGCTGAAACTTGATCTTCTGGCACCGGGATAGCACGGTCAAGGGCAACTGATGCGGACGCGCCGTTATCAGGACCAGGATATTGGCGCCGGAAGGCTCTTCCAGCGTTTTCAGCAGGGCATTGGCGGCGGGGCTGTTCATCTTGTCAGCTTCCAGCAGAATAAAAACCCGCTTGCGCCCCTCCGCCGGCCTGAACATCATCTGCTCCTGGAGTTCGCGAATCTCCTTGATCCTGATGAAAGCCCCGTCGGCCTTGATAACGATGACGTCGGGATGGCTGCCCCTTTCTATTTTCCGGCATGAGAGGCATTCGCCGCAAGGCTCGCTGCCGCCTTCCAGGCAGTTAAGCGCCTTCGCAAACGCCAGGGCCGCAGTCCTTTTTCCGATCCCGTCCAGGCCGTGAAATATATAGGCGTGGGCCACGCGGTCCTGCCCGATGGCGCTTTTCAGGAAAGCTATCGCCTTTTCCTGGCCTTTGATATCTTTGAAGAGCATTCGGGCCTCCTCAGGAATTTGCCCCCAGGCGGAAGAACTTTATGAGTTCCACCCGGACCTGCGCCGCTACCGATTCAATGTCCCCCCTCGAATCGATTACCCGAAACCTCTGGGGCTCGCCGCGGGCAAGGTCAAGATAGCCGTTCCGCACGCGGGAATGGAACATAATATCTTCATTTTCAAATCGGTCTTCAGCCTCGGGGCCGGCATTGCCTGCAATACGGCGAAACGCGCGCTTAAGACCCTCCTGGGCCGGGAGATCGAAAAGAAACGTCAAGCCCGGCCTGAGCGACTTGGAGGCGAACCCGTCCAGTTGAATTATCCGGGCGATATCCAGTCCCCTTCCGTAGCCCTGGTACGCAATTGTCGCGTCGGAGTAACGGTCGCACAAAACAACCCGGCCTGCTTCCAGCGCCGGCCTGATTATCTCGTCGACGTGCTGGGCCCGGTCGGCCAGGAATAACAGGATTTCGGACCTGGCCGAAATACCGGAAGTTCCGGTCAGGGACTCATTCCTGTTGAGGAGGATTCTCCTCAGCTCCAGCCCCAGCGCACTACCGCCCGGCTCTTCCGTAAGGAGGACGTCAAAACCGCTGCTTCGCAGGAAATCGGCGGTCTTTTTTATCTGGGTGGTTTTGCCGCATCCCTCTATCCCTTCAAATGTTATAAAGGCTCCCACTTCAGACCCGTCCCGCAGGAAAGAAAAAGGGAAACCACTGCTGCTTGCAGAAAAGTGATTTCCCCTGAAAAACGAGATATTATTCTCCCGAAACTATCGCCTCAACCGGGCATATATCAGCACAGGCCCCGCAATCGGTGCAGAGTTTCTGGTCAATCGTGTACTTGTCATCTCCCTCGCTGATTGCCTGGACCGGGCATTCGCTCTCACAGCTTCCGCAAGCAATGCATTCATCGTTGATCGAATAGGGCATCTTACTTCATTCCTCCTTTAAAAATTGACTCTTATACGGACCGGACTTCCTTGACTTCCGGAACGATTTTCTTGAGATATTTCTCTATCCCCATTTTCAGGGTCATCTGCGACATGGGGCATCCCGCGCAGCTGCCCTTCAATTTTACACTGACGATGCCGTCTTCGCTTATGCTGACCAGCTCCACATCGCCGCCGTCGGCCTGAAGATTGGGCCTGATATCGTCAAGCGCTTTTTGGACTTCTTCTTTCATATATTTCACCTCATGGCTAACTTTTTATGTTTAAAATCGGGCATTTATAACATATTTTAGCGATGCTTTCCACAATTTCGACGCGTGTTCAGTGCGGCATGCGGGACAGCATCTTTCCGGTAAGCTTCCGGGCGACTCCGGGGAGCCCGGGCTTAAGCAGGAAGTATTTTTCTACTTCGGTGTGGGCGGCTTTCCAGACGTCTTTTCCGGTTGCCGCATCTATCATCCTGAAGCTCAAACCAACCCGGGCGAACTTGTCCCGGTCCGGGCCCTCCACGACATAAATCCACTGGTCGACAGTCGCCATCAGAAAGGCATCGGCGCCGCATGTTGAGCCTATTTTGGAACTCAGTTCCCGATCCGAATAGTTGACCATTTTCAATTTGGTCATATATTCGGAAAAGTCCTTTTTTACGCCGGCTTTGGATTCAAGACAGGCCCTGAGGTCCATTGCCGTCAGGACTTTTACTAACCAGCCTTTATCCGCCAGTTCATCAGCCACTATCTTGTCCATGACGCCGGCGCTGTCTTTGTGAACTCCCGAATCAACCGGGAAGACAACAATCGTTTTCGCCTTGTAATCCGGGACAAATGTTTGTGAATAATTAAGCGTCGTACAACCGGTCAGCACCACAATAAACAGGAGCGCCAATATTTTTCTCATCTGTTCATCCATACCCGTGCATCTGCGGGATTTTTATCGCGAAAATGCAAAGTTCCGAACTTCTACCATAAAGAATTACCGGATTCCAGAGAAATTCCCGGAGCACAGAGGCATTACTCCGGCGATACTTCGCAGGCTTTGTGCAGTTCTTCCATAATTTCCCTGATGATCCACTTGGGAGTGGAAGCCCCGGCCGAAATGCCGATGCTGTTAAACCGCTGCACGGGGATATTCCTGATTTCAGAAGCTGTTTCGATGTGGAAAGTCGGTTTTCCGCAGCTCTCGGCGACTTTGGCAAGCCGATTTGTATTGGCGCTGTTCCTGCCGCCCACAATGAATATTGCGTCCATTTCAGCGGCAAGCTCTTTTATTTCAGCCTGCCGTCTTTCCGTTGAATCGCAGATCGTTTTGAAAACGAGACAGCCCGGGTTCTTTTCGGCCACCTCCCTGGCTAATTTTATGTATTCGTCCTTGTTCTGGGTGGTCTGGGCCACAATGCAAAGCCTTTTGAAATCGGGAAGGCTCTTCAGGTCATCAAGGGATCCGATCACGAAACCATTGCCGTTCGCATACCCGAGCAGGCCCTCAACCTCGGGGTGTTCCCTGTCTCCGATAATGAGGATTTCATAATCCTCCAGCGCATGCCTCCTTATAATTGACTGGACGTGTTTGACTTTCGGACAGGTTGCGTCAATAATTTTCATCCCGGATTTCTCAAGTTTCTCCCGTTCTTCCGGAGATATGCCGTGTGCCCTTATGATAACGGAGCCCTTCTCGATTTTTTCCAGGCTGTCCACGGGCTTTATCCCCTTTTCAGACAAAAACTCCACGGCCTGGGGATTGTGTATGAGAGGTCCGTAAGTATAAACCTCCTCGGTCCCCTTATTCTGGGCCATGCTGAGGGCTATTTCTATCGCCCTGCGCACGCCCATGCAGAAACCCGCCGTTCTGGCCAGCTTTATTTTTATCCCGATCATTTCTTTACTGCGCAAATAAAAAATTCCCTGTTGCCTTCCGGCCCCAGCAGGGGTGATTCCGTTACGCCTCTTACTTCAAGGGACAGCGACTTGAAAAAGGTCTCCATCTCGGCGATAACCCTGGCATGGACGGCGGGGTCCCTTACCACACCTTTTTTGCCCACCTCGCCGCGGCCCGCTTCGAACTGGGGCTTTATAAGTGCCAGAACCATGGCGTTTTCTCCCAGGAAGCTGATCACTGCGGGGATGACAAGTTTCAGGGATATAAAGGAAGCATCTACGACTGCTATATCGAGCCGGTCCTTGATTGCGCTGCCGTTGAAAAAACGGATATTTGTCCTTTCCAGGTTCACCACCCGTTCATCCTGCCTCAGCTTCCAGGCAAGCTGTCCGTAGCCGACGTCCACAGCGTATACCTTGGCGGCGCCCGCCTGGAGAAGGCAGTCGGTGAATCCGCCCGTCGAGGCGCCGACATCAATCGCAATCAGACCGGAAACATCAATGCCGAACGCCGCCAGAGCGCCTCGCAGTTTAAGACCGCCGCGGCTCACGTAAGGATTTTCTTCGCCCCGGATTGAAATCTCGACATCGGGGGGGAACATCGCGCCCGCTTTCCTGACCGTCTCCCCGCCGACCATTACAGAACCCGAGAGGATAAGGGCCTTGGCCCGCTCCCGGCTGGGGCTGATGCCCCTGTCCACAAGAAGGGTGTCGAGCCTGGCTTTTCCGGCCTTTTTTTCCATCTTATCCGGCGCCATCAGGCCCGTCCGTCATATTTTCATCAGCCTGCGGGCGGCCTCGGCGATTCCAGCGGAATCGATACCGAACTTCGTCCTCAGCTCTTCCTGTGTCGCATGCTCGACAAATTCATCGGTAATGCCCAGCCTGACCGTCCTCACCCCGAATGCGCCCCGCTTTTCCAGCAGCTCCAGTACAGCGGTCCCAAAGCCGCCCATGAGCACGTTCTCCTCGACGGTGAGCACCCTTTTTGTTTCCAGGGCGAACCGGACAAGCAGTTCCTCGTCGAGAGGCTTAACGAAACGGCAGTTGACAACGCCGGCCTGAATGCCGTCTTCCTCGAGGGCCCCGGCCGCTTCCAGCGCCGGATGGACAGTTGCCCCAATGGCGAAGATAACCAGGTCTTTCCCTTCCTTCATGGTTTCCGCCCTGCCGATCTCGATCAATTTCGGTTCTGTCAACGGCTCCCCCGTGCCCTTCCCTCTCGGGTACCTTATGGATACCGGCGAGTTCATCGACAGCGCAGTCTTCAGCATGTCCCGCAGTTCGGATTCGTTCCGCGGCGCCATAACCGTCAGATTCGGGATTGACCTCAGGTATGAAAAATCAAATAGACCGTGGTGCGTCGGTCCGTCGTCCCCCACTATGCCGCCGCGGTCAAGGGCAAATACAACCGGAAGTCTCTGAAGGCACACGTCATGCAGTACCTGGTCATATGCCCTTTGCAAAAAGGTCGAGTAGATAGCCACAACCGGTTTTAATCCCTCTACTGCAAGTCCGGCGGCAAAGGTGACGCCGTGCTGCTCTGCTATCCCCACGTCGAAAAAACGCAGCGGAAATTCGCGGGAGAAGTTTTCCAGGCCGGTCCCCTGGCACATTGCCGCGGTTATCGCCACAATCCGCTCGGCCTCCCGGGCAAGTTCGATCATAGTCCGCCCGAACACTTCCGTGTACGACGGAGGCGAATTGGAGTTTGATATGTTCTCCCCCGTTTCCAGGCAGAACGGCCCCACCCCATGGAACCTTGAGGGTTCCTTTTCCGCAAACCCGTATCCTTTGCCTTTCCTGGTAAGGACATGCACCAGAACGGGCCGGTTCAGTTCCCTGACATTGGCCAGGGTCCGGATAAGCGGCTCCAGTTTGTGGCCTTCCAGCGGCCCAACGTACTGGAACCCGAGCTCTTCAAAAAGTGCGCCCGGGACGAAGAGCGCCTTCATCGATTCTTCCAGCTGCTTGGTGAACTTGAAAACCTGCTCGCCGATGGCAGGTATGGTCTTGATCAGGCCCTTGATTTCGGATTTGATGCGGGTCACGTGCTGGCCGGTCATGATCCGGTTGAGGTACGAGGACAGCGCGCCGACATTGGGCGAGATTGACATTTCGTTGTCATTGAGGATGATGATCAGGTTCTTTTTTCGGTCTCCGGCCCAGTTGAGCCCTTCGAAGGCCATTCCGGCGGTCATGGAACCATCCCCGATGACAGCAACCACCCTGGAGTTTTCCTTTTTCAGGCACAGGGCTTCAGCTATTCCCGCCCCGGCGGAAATCGATGTGCTGCTGTGGCCGACGTTAAAAACGTCAAACAGGCTCTCCTCCCGGCGGGGGAAGCCGCAGACGCCTCCCTGCTTACGCAGGGTATGAAAGATGTCCCGGCGGCCGGTTATGATCTTATGGGCATACGCCTGGTGGCCGACATCCCATATTATCTTGTCATTGGGGGCGTTAAAGACGTAATGCAGCGCGAGCGTCAGTTCCACCGATCCCAGGGATGACGCGAGGTGGCCACCGTTTCTTGCAACGGTACGGATGATAAGCTCCCTTATCTCCCCGGCAAGGACGATCAGATCCTGGACTCTGAGCTTTTTCAGGTCGGCGGGAGAATCAATGCCCGGCAAAATTTTCATGTCTTTTTCAAAGCTTTCGAGCATCCCGGGTCAGGCCTTCCTCTCGCAGATGAATTTCGCGATGACGCGGAGCGGTTCGGCCCGCCCGTCAAAATCCTCCAAGTCCTTCAGAGCCGCGGTAATGTACTCGTTCGCTCTTTCCCTTGCCCGTTCAACCCCCATCAGGCCCGGGTAAGTCATCTTCTTCAAGGCGGCGTCCTGCCCGGTGGACTTGCCCAGGGCGTCCTTGTCGCCCTCGATATCTAGAATGTCGTCCGTAATCTGAAATGCCAGTCCTATATTCTTTCCATAACAGGCCAGGGCCCGGACGCTTTTCTCATCCGCCCCGGCCAGCAGCGCGCCCGTTAATACCGAAACCTTGATCATCTCGCCCGTCTTGTGCATATGGATGTATTCCAGGGTCTGCCGGTCGGCGGACTTTCCCTCGGACTGGATATCCGCGACCTGTCCCCCCACCATGCCGAACAGTCCCGCGGACCGGGATATCTCCCTTATGGCCTGAAGCAGCCTCTCCGGTTGGAAGCGCCCCGCCGCATCCTCTCCCGACAAAAGGTGAAAAGCCTCGGTCAGCAGGGCATCCCCCGCCAGGACGGCAATGTCCTCCCCGTAAACCCTGTGGTTTGTAAGCCGCCCCCTCCTGTAATCGTCGTCATCCATCACCGGCAGGTCGTCATGGATCAGCGAGTAGGTATGGATCATTTCCAGGGCGCAGGCAACCGGCAGCAGGGCCGCCGGGCTTCCGCCGACCGCCTCGGCTGCGGCCAGGCACAGGATGGGCCGCAATCTCTTGCCGCCGGCAAAGACGCTGTAGCGGACCGACTGGAATATTATTTCGGGGAAATGGTCTTCTCCGGGCATGTATTGCTCCAAGGCCTTGTCGACCATGTCCTTTTTCTCGGCAAGATAGGATTTCAGGTAATCGAATTTATCGGTCATTGGGCTTGTCCTCAAATGGCTTCGTTATGCCCTTTTCCCCGTCTACCAGGATTTCCACGCGCCTTTCGGCTTCGTCGAGCCGCTCCGTGCAGATCCGGGACAGCCGTACGCCCTCCTCGAATGCCTTGAGCGATTCATCGAGGCTCATGTTACCGCTCTCCAGCTTTTTGACAATCTCTTCGAGCTTTGAGAATGCCTCCTCAAACTTTTCCTTCTTCATCTGCACCTTCTGTTTTTTCAGCCGGATCGAAAGCTTTGTCAACCACGGCCAGAATGTCTCCTTTTGCGACCTTCACCCGGATTGAATCGCCGGGTGAAACAGATCCGGCTTCCATTATCACCCTGCTCCCCGGCTCGGTCAGGGCAATGGCATATCCCCTTGCGAGGATGGAAAGCGGGCTCAGTGAATTCAGGAGCGATGCGGCGCCCTCCAGCTTATGGCGCGCCAGATTCAGCGATCTCCTTATTAAACCGACCGCATCCCCCCGGAGATGGGCAACAGAACCCCGGCGCTCCAGAATCCTTTGCCGCGGACTCGCGTTGCCCAGGTGCCTGCAAAGGTTTGCCGTCTCCATCCGCTTCAGGGCCGCTTGCCTGACCAGGGCCGCTTTCAATTGCTGCACTTTGTCGTCAATTCCCAGCCTCAGGCCGGCTATCCTCATAATCGGGGAAGGCAGCCGTCCCGCCAGACCCCGGGTTCTGACACACGCTTCAGCCAAGAGCCGATGCTCTGCAATATACAATCTTCTTCGTAAATTATCCACAATATCGCAAAGGTCCCTTCGCAACGGGAGCGCAAGTTCCGCAGCAGCGGAAGGGGTCGGCGCCCGCATATCGGCGATGAAATCGGCAATCGTGAAATCAACCTCGTGGCCTATGGCGGAAATTACCGGGATCCCCGAGGCGAAAATGGCCCGCGCGACCCTCTCGTCGTTAAAGGCCGCCAGGTCTTCAATCGAGCCTCCCCCGCGCGCCAGGATAATCACGTCTATTCCCGGACAGGAATGCAGGGCTTTTATGGCCCTGACAATTTCTCCCGGCGCCTCCGGCCCCTGTACCTTCACGGGAGCCAACACAATGTCCACCGACTCGAACCTGCGCCGCGTGATGTTCAATATATCCCTGATTACGGCGCCCGAAGGCGATGTTACCACGCCCACCCTCCGGGGGATGAACGGGATCGGCTTTTTATGGATCTCGCTGAAAAGCCCCTCGGCCCCCAGGCGCGCCTTAAGCTGCTCAAACGCGACCTGCACCGCGCCTACACCCAACGGCTCGGCCAAATCGATGATCAGCTGGTATTCGCCCCGGGCCGGGTAAACGCTGAGCCGGACACGGCAGACGATATGCATGCCGTCTTCAATATTGAACCGCAGAACCGCTGCAGTCATCCTGAACATGACGGCGCGGATCTGGCTTTGTTCGTCCTTGAGCGTGAAATAAAGATGGCCGGAACCGGGGCGGCGGAGATTGGAGACCTCTCCTTCCACCCAGAAAATCCCAAAACTGGATTCAAGGAGCGATTTGAGCTTTTCGGTCAGCCGGGTGATCGACAGGATCTCTTTTTTCAAAATTTGCCTTTAATTTCGCCTTCTTTCATTACCCCTTACCGGGGGAGTATTGCTTTAACAAAGAAAACAGACCCTTTGCAAGAAGATAATCATCCTCCTGCTTATACCGCTTTCCACTTTCAATCATCTCCGGTCTAAAAACCAAATTGAGATTGGAATTGCGACTTGTGTTTAAACAAAGGAAAACCGCCGTTAAAGGCGGTTTTCCTTTTGAAATGACTGTCAAACGGCTGGAGTATCTAATGTGATCTGTTTTCAGCATCTCCGGATTCCAGGAGGAGGTAATCTCCCGCTGCCTCCCTGAGATGTCCTGATCCGTTGGTGCGGCCGCCCTTTATAACGGCGGCAAGCTCCCCGACATAGGATTTCATGTGTTGGGCCTGGGCGCTCAGCTCTTCTGAGGCGCTGGCGGATTCCTCTGCGCTGGCCGCATTCTCCTGGGTTATGCCCTCTATCCTCTGAATGGAGTCTTTGACTTTCGTTATGGATTCGGCAACGCTCGCGCTCAAGACGCCCACCTCTTTGATCTTTTCGGAAGTCTCCTTGCCATGGTCGCCCATCCTGTAGAATTCCGCGATTGTCTTCTCTATCAGTTCGGTCCCTTCATGGACATACTGCTGTGTCTCGCCGATGAGGCTACCCGTTTGCCGCGCCGCCTCGGCTGCGCGCAGCGCAAGACCCCTGACCTCGTCGGCGACCACCGCAAAGCCGGCGCCGCTCTCGCCCGCCCGGGCGGCCTCGACAGCCGCATTAAGGGCAAGCAGGTTTGTCTGGAATGCTATCTCGTCTATTGTCTTGATGATGGAAGCCGTCTTCTCGCTTGCACCGGCTATCTTAAGCATACATTCCTTGTTGTTCTTGATGGCACGGTTTGAGCCTTTCATAGCCTCCAGGGTCTTTTCCCGGAGCTGGTCCAGGAGATTGAGATTGGCCTCCGTCCTTCGGACGAGATCAAATGTCTGTTCCGCGTGGGATACGGCCTCTTCAACCAGGCTGCTCTGGCTTGATGCTCCTTCCGCAAGCTGCTGGCTTGATGAAGACACCTGGCCCGCAGCCCCGGCCACCTGCTCGGCCCCCTCTCCCAGGCCGTCGATTACTCTCTGGATCGGTTTAGTAATCGACATCAGAATGAAGAAGCCGAGGAAGCCGATTATCGCCAGCCCGATTACGCTGAAAATTATCACTTCCAGGGAAATATTATATACCACCTGGTCATACCTCGTGTTGGGCACACCGACGTAGAACATGCCGATTATCTCTCGCCTCTCATTGCGGATGGGCTCGTAGGCTGTCTGGTAAACCTTCCCGACCACGTTGGCTTTGCCCGTGTACGACTGGCCTCCCTTGAGGACTTTATCCGTCACGTTTGCGGCAGCCTGTGTGCCGGTGGCGCGCTTGCCGCTTTCGCTCTTGATGGTAGTGGCAATCCTTGTGTCCCCCTGGAATATGGTCACGGCATCTCCCGTCAATCCGGAAATCCTGTCGATCAGGTCGTTGTTGTCATTGATCGGGGTCTCCCCCTTGTAAAGCTTGCCGTCCCTGACGTTCCACTCACCCGGTACTTTTTCCGTAAAATAGCTGAAGCTCAACGCCATGTCGCCCCGGAGTTTCTCCTGGGCGGTCATGATTATCTTGTCGCGCACAGTGTAAACCGTGAATGCGGCCATCAGGATCAGCACAACAGCAAACAGGACCAATAAAAGCAACGCTTTGGTACGCAAATTCATCTTCAGACCCATAGTATCACCCGTCTCCCATATGGAAATTGACCCTTACACTCCTCAGCCCCGTAAGTCGGGCAGCATCAGCTATCAGGAATCGGATAAGGAAAATAAAACTTTAGAGAAAAGGCCGGGATGACACATATTTTTTCAACGGAATGTATTCGAAAAGGAATAAGTGCCCGGTCTGGGTTTGTGCCGCTATTTGCTTTTTTGGTGAGCCAAAAACATTGCGCAGGAATTTACTTAGTGATACTTTGTCGCACAAACAAACGGCTGCAACTTACTTCTGACCGGTTTGCGAATGCAAATGAACGGGATTAAATAAAACAAGGGCAGGTCAAAGGACCCGCCCTCGCAGTGTTTTCTGGTGGAGATGAGGGGGATCGAACCCCTGACCTCGGCATTGCGAACGCCGCGCTC
>CAZKYN010000109.1:0-10937 GCA_964556675.1 uncultured Syntrophaceae bacterium | reverse complement strand
CGTGGCGCTGCTGGAAGGCGGGCTGGAGGCCTGGAAAAGGGCCGGATTCGAGACGGTTTCTCCCGATCACATCCCAAGGCTGCCTATCCCGGCGCTGATGCCGCAAAGACTTGAGAAAGCGATGGAATCCGAAAATATACTGGTGGTAGACATCCGCCCGGAGCAGACGTTTAAGGGCGGACATATCAAAGGCGCACTGAATATCCCGCTGGACCTGCTCCATTCCCGCTATAACAAACTGCCCAACGACAGGCGCATAATTATTGCGGATGAGGACGGTTCGCGCGCGCTCTTCGCCGCATCATACCTTGAGAGAAAAGGTTTCCGCGACGTCGGCAGGCTCGCCGGCGGGATGAAGAAATGGCGCTCCGCAACGGCGGGAGAGAAGAGATAAATGAAGAGGCCCAGGATTAAAATTTTGCTTTCCGTTCTCCTGGCCTGCTGTTTTACGGCAGGCGCGGCTTCGATCTCAAACGCGGCAGCCGCGGATTTATCAGTTCTCAATGCCCGCTGCATCTCCTGCCACGAGGACCAGGTGTACAGGACGGCCTTCCCGGATTCCGTCCACGGCCGGAACGGCTGCGCAAGCTGCCACAAGGTGGGCGACATCGCCAGACATGCGCGGGGAGACGAGAAGCCCGCCATGGCGGATTGCGGAGTCTGCCACGGCCGGCAGGCCGGCAGTTATGCCCGGGACGCCCATTACCTGAGACTCGATTTCCGCTGCACGGACTGCCATCGCGGCATCCACACCCTGCAGAAAGTCAAGATGTCCAAGGCCGCCGTAGTCATGAAGTGCTCGGAGTGCCATGACAGGGAAGATTACGTCTCCAGGGGCCATGGCGCATCCGTCCTGAAGGGCAACAACGATTCGGCCTCCTGCGCCGATTGCCACGGGCTGCACGGGATAAGGTCATTCCCGCAAGGCGACGGCCCGCTTTCCGCCGAGGCCAAGCTGTATTTCATGCCGAAGTGCGCCGGCTGCCACTCCGACCCGGCCCTGGCGAAGCGCAATAACCTGAACCCGAACGTCGTGAAGGAATATGAGGAAACCTATCACGGAAAAGTTTCGAAGGTGGGGTACCCCGCCCGGGTGGCCGGCTGCGCGGATTGCCATTATTCCCATAACATCCTGCCGCCGGACAACCCGCAATCCCTCCTTTCGCCTGAGGGACGGATCGCGATGTGCGGCAAATGCCACAGCGGTTTCAAACCCCGTTTTGCGAACTACATAGCGCACCCCGACCATAGCGACCCTGACAAGTACCCGGTCCTGTACATAACTGCCATATTTATGACCGTGCTGATCGTGGGAGTATTTATTTTCTTCTGGACCCACACCGTCATGTGGTGGCGCAAGTCGTACTGGGAGACTTGCCTGAGAAAAAAACCCGAGCCCGGCAAAACCGAACCGGCCCAATGCGAAATCGATGAAAGCGTCCCGCAGGTGCAGCGATTCCGGCCCCTGTACAGGGCCATGCACGTCCTGCTGATCATCTCGTTTTTCATGCTGGTCATGACCGGGATACCCCTGAAGTACCCCGACGCCGACTGGGCGCGCGTTCTCATCCGGCTCTGGGGCGGCGTGCCCGCATCCGGCGTGTTCCACAGGATAGGCGCGAGCATCCTGATCGTTCTTTTCCTGTACACCATCTGGCTCTCGCTGAAGTTCCTGTTCCCGGGAGGGCGGGTGAAAGGCTGGCTGGGCAGGCTCTTCGGGCCTGATTCGCTCTTCCCCAACCTCAAAGACCTGCGCGATATCAGGGACATGTTCCTGTGGTTCATAAATAAAGGCGAGATGCCGAAGCTGGACCGCTGGACCTACTGGGAGAAATTCGATTTCCTGGCGGTCTTCTGGGGGATGTTCGCCATAGGGCTCTCCGGCCTGATGCTCTGGTTCCCGGAGAAGTTCTCGTACATCTTCCCCGGCTGGTTCCTCAACATAGCCGCCCTGGTGCATTCGGAAGAGGCCCTGCTCGCGGCGCTGTTCATCTTCACAGTGCATTTCTTCAACAACCACCTCGTGCCCAACAAGTTCCCGCTTGAGCCGAACGTCTTCACGGGACGCCAGACATTGGAGCAACTGCGGCACGAGCGCCCGCTTGAATACGAGCGCATGAAGGCCGCGGGCGAACTCGATAAACTGATGCGGCCGGCGCCGGGCCCGCGGGAATACATGGTGTGGAGGATTTTCGGGATGGCCAGCTGGATTCTGGGCGTGTTCCTGACTGTCCTGCTTATCTGGGCGATAGTGCTGTAATTGCCGGGGGTATGGCGATTTGATCTATTTGCAGGGGCGTTTTGCAACGCGCCCCTTTCTGTTCTGATATGTATGTAAAAGAAGGGTTGTGATCAGTCTTCACCGAGCGCTTCGAGATCGGCTAAATCCTTCTTCCTCCCAAGCGCCCGCTTGTTTTGGGCAAATTGCGTTTTGCCTATATAGTAAACTTCCAGATCTCCAAATGGCCCTTTCACCCGGCCCGCCGATGCTTCCCCCCAAGTGACACCTGATATGGAAGTAACTATATCAACGCGCACAGGAGGAAAGCCGAGTTGGAGGACATTATTTTCAACAGTGAAATCGTCAATACCAAAGCCCAGTGATCCGAAACCAAACGCGTCCAGGGCTTCCATGATGCGCACGGCATTCTCCCGGTCGGAACGCACATAGATATCCAAATCTCCGGTGGCTCGCGGCGACCCGTAATACCCCAGGGCATGGGCGCCTATAATCATGTAATCAACTTTTTTTTCGTTGAATAAGGCAAGCAACTCTCTGAAGTCTTGCTGAACCATACTGCTCCCTGCTCAATTGCTCCACAGCTTCAATTCGCTCCCCGGGCGGCCGAGATAGCCAGTATTCAAGGTCCTCCCTGATTTCCGAATACTCGCCCAAACGTCTCCTGTTCACCTTTTTCTTAATCATGTCTTTATGTTATCTCATTTTGATTAAAAAACAAAGCATAATGAGCGCCGGGACTCAGGCCGATCCCGGCAAGCGAGCCCGCCATGATGACCGGCTTGGCGCCCTTCGTGACCGGACTGAGGAAGAAACCCGCTTCCTCCATCATGTCCGCTCCGTGCGTGGTCTATAAAACAAGACTTGAGCCCATTTCTACCCACCCGATAAAAATATTTTTGCAAACAGATAACTTTTCAGTTTTAAAAACCCGGCAATCATATTAAAAACCGGAGAGATTCGGGGTAAATTTGCTTAAAGTTGCTTTTTCAGCGTGTCGCCGGGGTAAGCTGGATAAAAACAATGCTGAGAATATCTTCTCTTTACATCATAATAACAATATTGATCATTTTTTCGCCTTTTGCATCTGCCCCGGCCGGGAATGAAAACTCGACTATTGTGATTGGTACGGGATTTTCGAAGAACGAGGCCGTCAATGATGCTGTCGAAAAAGCCGTCGAATCAGCCTTCTCAGTATTCATTTACCCTCTTTATGAAGTCAGTAATTTCAGAAAAGTCACGTATAAAATAATGGGCGACGCGCGCAAGTACGTAAAAAATGTTGAGGTCCTCGAAAGGTACAGGTACGGCGGAGTTCATTTTGTCAAACTAAATGTGAATGTTGATTCAGACAGAATATCGGAGGAAGTCAAAAAAAGCTCAAAAGCTGTGACATATTCGGACTCGGTAAAGAGCGCCGCTGTTGATCCGCCCAGGGAGCGTAATAGAAAATACCTGGAAATCCTGAAACTTATAAAAGTCAGGCCGGTCAGCGATTTTTATTATTTCGATTTCACCCGCTATGAGATTGTTGAGTCGGGAACTGAACCTGTTCAGGTGATCCTGACTTTTAGAATAGCTTTGAATAAATTCTTGTGGAGTGAATATTATAAGGTCATTCAGGGCATCGGACACGCCTGCCGAACCGGAGATGAAAGCCATATAATCACGGATTATAAAACGGTCGGCATTCAAGCCGATGATATAAGGATCGCCGGCAAAAGATCATGCCTGCATGATACTTTTATGGATAATGTTATAGTTCCGCGCGGAGTCCGCATGAAGGTGCAACTCCCCAATGACATAATTGAGTCGGGATATCTCTTCAGGATTTACGACAGGTTTATTGATTATAGAAAAAACCACCCGTGGGTCCCGATGGAGGAGACTGTCCAGAGCAGAATCGCGCATAAAGCCGAGGCATTTTATTTAAGCGATGACGGATTTGAGTTCAAAATTCCCGTCACGTTATCGAACGCCGAGCATAAAAAAGAGATTCCGAAAATAAAAGCTTACTTATCGGAAGCAGAAACAGGCATTGAGAAATTTGTCTGGAAATAGGATCGTTTCTCCTGTCCTGTCGATCCGATATAAAATTATACCCTCTTCCTGCAATATTTCATTACTCATCATGGGTATCGGTATAGTCGCCTTTGCCAAAGTGCCATGTCCCATCATAGTGTTCCAAAACAGCCCAATCTGAGTTGAAGCAATTGGGCCAGCATGAATGGACCGAAGACACTTTTTCCTTTTGCGGTCCCAGGCACGTCGGCTTTATAACGTGACCCCTGATCCTCCCTGTCAGGGCAAAAGGGCATTTCATCTCTGTTTCAAAGGTGTAGCTTGAACGGGGACTTATGTCTTCTTCCACAACGACAAGTTCCCCGTACTTGTTTTTGACAATATAAAGCCCTACTGTTGCTATATAGTTTGTCGGGTTATGCACCTTCACATGCCAGGCTTTTGCCGAAGGAGCATAGCCGAAAACAACAAATGCCGCCGCCACCGCCGCCAAAGTTACAAATCGACCAACCGTATTTAATCTCATGATTTATGCGCTCCTAAAATAAGCGGTCTCTGATAAGAGGCGGCATTTTTAAGCTTCGCCCTTTGAAGATCAGTGTTTGACGGGTTTACCGTTCGCCGCCGTCGGGAAATCAATCAGGAGTCGGCATTGTAACCCTTCTCGAAGTGCCCGGTTCCATCAGCAAATCCCGTTCGAAGATGTTTTCCTTTATAGATGTATATTGGTATTACCAATTTGTCAAACAGATTACATATCGATAAGGGATCAGAGAAGAAGATCGGCAGATTCAATCATCCGTATATCAGGATGCTGATTATGAACCGGGCGGCCGAGACAGCCTGTATTCAAGGTCCTCCCTGATTCCGAATACTCGCCCAAATGTCTTCTACGCAATGTTTTCTTAATCATCTCTTCTTGTCATCTCGTTTTGAATAAAAATAAAAGCATAATGAGCCGGAACCTGTTGTCATTATTTTATTGATCTGGGACCGGTTTAGAGAATAAATACCTGATCAGCAAAGCGAATAAATTTACCTGGAGGCCGCCCATGAAGAGAATCTCTGCAACAGCCGTCTGCGCCCTGCTCATATTGCTGTTTGCTTCCGGCAATTCCTTTGCCCTTCCCAGAATAAAAGTGCTGGCGACCGGGGGGACGATCGCCGGCGTGCAGTCAGACCCCGGCAAGGCGCATTACGAGCCCGGGGTGGTGAATATTGAAAGCATAATCGCCTCCGCCCCGCAGATCGCCGGAATCGCTGAGCTCAGCGGCGAGCAGGTCTCCAACATCGGCTCCCAGGACATGAACAACGAGGTCTGGATGAAGCTGGCGCGTCGCGTCAACGAGCTGCAGAGGGACCCTGCGGTGGACGGCATCGTAATCACGCACGGAACTGACACCATGGAGGAGACAGGCTTCTTCCTCAACCTGGTCACAAAAGGCGCCAAGCCGGTAGTGATGACGGGCTCGATGCGGCCCTCGACGGCCCTGAGCGCCGACGGCCCCATGAACCTCTTCAACGCCGTCGCGGTGGCGACCCATCCCGACGCCCGCGGCCGCGGGGTTATGGTCGTCCTCAACGACGAGGTCCACTATGCCCGCGAGATCGAAAAGCGCAACACCACCCAACTCGACACGTTCAAATCCCCCAACCGCGGCCTGGCCGGAGTCGTGAACACGGGCGCCGTGTATTTCTTTGCCCGCCCGGAGGCGCGGCATGCGGCGGGCGTTTTCGATATAGAGGATGTCAAGTCTCTGCCCCGGGTGGAGATCTTTTACGCCCACGCCAACATGGGCCGCGAGTTCATAGACCAGGCAGTCCGGTCAAAAGTCGACGGCATCGTCCTGGCGGGCGTCGGCGACGGCGGCTCAACGGCCCCGGCGGTTGCGGCCCTTACCGCGGCGGCGCGCCAGGGGATAATCGTCGTGAGGAGCTCACGCACCGGCAGCGGGCTGGTGGCCCGCAACGTCGGGACGAGCGACGACAGGATCGGGTCCGTTGCCGCTTACGAGCACAACCCGCAGAAGGCGCGAGTGCTCCTGATGCTTGCGCTGACGAAAACAAGATATCCCAAGGTAATCCAGGAATTTTTCAAAAACCTTTAAAAACCGACGAAAGCTCGATATCGTGTTTTGACCCACCGGTTATCTTACTCACCGCCGCAGATTTGTAACTTTTTCATCCTGCAATTTCATTTTAGGTTACGGGATTGGAAACCATAACAGTCTGGGGGTCGAGTGGAATTCTGAACACGTACACACTCACACTTGATGGGGCAATCACGACTTTTACTGACCTGGGTGAGGGTCAACCAATTTTTTCAGTAAACCTGTACGCAGTCTCCGGTGAAGGGTGGAGCGGTATCCTGGAAAGTGTTACTTATGACTACTCTGCCGTTCCGGAACCCGCAACCATGCTGCTCCTTGGACCAGGTCTCGTCGGAATCGCCGGGTTCAGGAAGGAAAATGAAATAAACAGGTGCATAGGAAAATCAAAGGCAGGGTCATCGACCCTGCCTTCTTTTTTTCATATTCAAAACTGCGGGGGATTCCTGAATGTCCTGCTTCCGATTCGCTCCGTGATATTTCTCAGGAAAGGGACAGGCTGCTTTTTTCGTGAAAAATCAGCCTGTCCCCTTTGTTTATTTCAGACGGAACGAGCTCACGATCACTGCTATCCTGTCCTGGATGTTGCGCACCCGCTCGGCGGGGCCGGTGAAATTTTCCATCAGCATGGCGAAGGCGACCGGCTCGCCGTCTGCCGTTTCCGTGTAGCCGGCCAGTGTCGAAATACCCATCAGGGAGCCCGTCTTGCCCCGGAGTTTGCCCTCGGCGGGAGTGCCCTTCATGCGGTTCACCAGGGTTCCGTCCCGCCCTGCCACCGGAAGAGAATCGACGAACTCCGGGTAGACCGCCTTGTCCCTGTAAACAGCGGCGAGCAGCCGTACAATGGTTTCAGCATTGTTCAGGTTGTAGTGGGACACCCCCGAGCCGTCCGCGATGCGCACGTGATCAACGGGAATGCCGTTTGCGTTCAGGTAGTCCTTAATGACCAGCGCGCCGTCTTCCGCCGTCCCCTCCCTGCCCGTCCGCCGGTGGCCGAGGTACTTGAGCAGGTTCTCCCCGCACAGGTTGTCGCTCTTTTTCAGCATAACCTTTACTATCCCGCCCACGGGCCGCTTAATCGAGACCAGGTGTGCGGCGCTCTCCGGGGTCTTGCCCAGGTTTATCGAATCAGTCACGATGCCGGCTTTGCTCAACTGCTCAGAAAGCAAAGCCAGGAAGTACAGCTCCGGCCTCCAGACCGGCAGCTTCTTGACGACTGCCGGGCACCCCGGGGAGAGAAAACCGCCGATAAAAATATTATTGCGCAAATCCCCGGCCGGCCGGGCGATCGAGAGCGCACAGGGACCGCCGGGCTTGCCGGTCACGCCTCTGTTCTCGACCGCCATGTACCGTGTTTCCGGCGTCAGGCTGATCTTCAGCGGCAGCAGAGGGGCTGTCCCGGGGGCGATTTCCAGGCATACGGAGTTGCCGTCCACGGAAAGCGCCGAGATATACACGGCCTCGTCGTCAGGGTCGTCGTCCCACGCCCAGCCGTCGCCCCAGTAATCGTCGTCGAAGCATCCGACGTCGCCTGCCAGTTGGCAGTGCGACCCGGTTTTCAGGTTGGCGGCAATAAACCCGGCCAGGAGCTTTATTTCCTCCAGGGACATGAGCGGGTCGCCGCAGCCTTTGACGTAAACCTCGCCGCGTCCGGGGACTATGAAGACGGATGTTTCCAGGACATGGGCCGCACCCAGCTTCCCCAGCGCCGCGGCCGCGGTGAAGAGCTTCTCAAGGGATGCCGGGGTCATGAGCATGCGGGGGCAGGACTCGTATATGGTAGAACCCGTCTTCAGCGAAACGATTTTGATGGAGGCCGAGCTGTAGGGATACAGCTCGGCGCCGATAATGGCATCGATTTGAACTTTCAGGGACGGGTAAGCGCTGGACGATGGGAACGCCCGGTCGGCGCCGCGAAAAGATGAACAGGAAGAAAGCAACAGCAATGACAGAAGGAACAGGGGTGCCAGGATTTGATACCGCGACCTCTTCAAGTCGTCACCCGTTCAAAAAAATTCCGAGCAGACAAGTCATAAATTGCGCCCCGCTTTCGGAAGGGCTTCCAACGATTCATGCCTTAACTATACTCATTCTCCGGGTAAATCAAGGCCCCTGTGGGCTTGAAGGGTGTTCCTATTTTATTATCAACCTGCTTCGCGCCGGAGATTATGAAAAAGCAGAAACATGCTCATTTTTGACCGGGGAGGCCGGCTGTCATTTTATCGGCGATACTCACCCATCCTCCTCCCATGGCCTGGTAAAGGGAGACAAGAGAGGAAAACAGGGCCGCCTTCGTCTGTATCAGGTTCAACTCGGAAGGAAAGAGCTGCTGTTCCGCCTGGAGCACCGTGGAATACGGCACATATCCTCCGTCGTACTGAAGATGGGAAAGCCGGGAATATTCCCTGTTCGCCGTGACGAGGCGCTCCTGGGCTTGCACCTGGTCATTAAGCTTCCGGCCGGCCACCAGGGACGTCTCCACGTCCCGGAAGGCGTTCTGGACGGCGGACTGATAGCTGAGCAGCGCGGCTTCCTGCGCCGCTCTCGCCTGGATATTCTGGCCATAGATCGCGCCGCCTGCGAAGATCGGACCTGTAATGGAACCGCCGTAACTCCATACGCGCGCCGACCCCTTGAACAGGTCCGACAACTGGCCGCTTGCCTGTCCATAGGTCCCCGTCAGCGAAATCGTCGGGAAATACAAAGCGCGAGCCGCGCCGATCTGGGCGTTTGCTGAAACGAGCTGTTGCTCCGCCTGAAGGATATCCGGCCTGCGCTCCAGCAGCTGGGCCGGAATGCCGGACGGCACGGCAGGAATGTTCAGTTCGTTTATCGACTTGCCCCTCTCAATCGGCCCGGGGTTGCGCCCCAGCAGGATCGAAATGGCGTATTCCGTCTGGGCGATCTGGGATTCAATTGAAGGGATCGAGGCGGCGGCGGTTTCATACTGGGACCGGGCCTGCTCGACATTCATCTGCGAAACCACGCCGTACTGGAACTGCAGTTCGAAGAGCCTCACCGACTCGGCGTAAGTCGAAAGCGTCAGCCTGGCGATCCTGAGCTGTTCGTCGAGGCCGCGCAGCTGGACATAGGAGCTTGCGACGGACCCGACAAGAGACAGCACGACGCCCCTTTGCGCGTACCCGGTCGCCAGCAGGTTGGCCCGGGCAGATTCCGTCAGCCTGCGGATCCGTCCCCACAGGTCGATCTCCCAGGTCGCCGCGCCGAGCAGCTGGAATGCGTTCTGGGGATTGGGCACCGCGGCCGAAAGGGGCGTGGCGGCCAGTTCGGTAAGCCTGCTCCTCTGGGCGGCGCCGCTGTAATTCAATTGGGGGAAAATGGGCGAACGGACCTGCCATAAAACACCGGCAGCCTGTTCGATGTTTGCCGCCGCTATCTTCACGTTCTTGTTGTTGGCGAGCGCTTCCGCAATCAGCTTGTCCAGCACCGGGTCGTTGAACTGGGTCCACCATTGCGTGTTAACGGTGTCGGCCGCCGTCTTTACCTCGTTGAGGAAAGATTCGGGTACGGGGACGTCCGGACGCCTGTAATCGGGGCCGACGGCGCAGCCGGCGGCCAAGAGGAATGCTATTGTAAGGGGGACGGCAAAGCGTTTCATGTCAGTCCACACCTCCCGCCGGGGTCTCTTCGGTTTTGACGGGACCGGTTTCCGGACCCGCCGGTTCTTCTCCCGCTTCAGCCTTTGCTTTCTTTCTGTGCTGGAGCCGTTCAGTCAGTTGATCAAAAAGATAAAAGAACAGCGGAACGTAGAGCATCGCCAACGTCGTCTCCCCGATCATCCCGCCTATAATGCCTGTCCCTATTGAATGGCGGGCATTGGCCCCGGCCCCCACGGCGATGGCGAGCGGCAGCACGCCGAATATGAAGGCAAGCGAAGTCATAATAATCGGCCTGAGCCGCATCTCTCCGGCCAGCACCGTCGCTTCCATTATCGATTTGCCCTGCTTGCGCAGGTCCACGGCAAAGGTGACGCGCAGCAAGGCGTTCTTTGCCCCGAGGCCGATCAAAACGAGCAGCCCTATCTGGAAATACACATCGTTTTCAAGACCTCTGAGCCAGTTAAAAACAAGAGCGCCGAAGATCCCGAATGGAACTGCCGTCAATACGGCCCCCGGCAGGGTCCACGACTCGTACTGGGCGGCAAGGATGAGGAAGACGAAGATGAGGCCGAATGCAAAGGCGACGGCCGAGGTCCCTCCGGATTTCTTCTCTTCGAAAGCAAGCCCCGACCAGGCGAAGGTATACCCCGCCGGCAGCACTTCCTTTGCGACCTCCTCCATTGCCGCAATTGCCTGGCCCGAACTGAACCCGGATGCCGCGTTGCCGTTGATCTTGGCGGCCGGGAACCCGTTGAAATGGGGCAGAAGGTCGGGGCCGCTCACCCATTTGGTGGAAACAACGGCCGACAGAGGGACCATCTGGCCCTGGCTCGTCCGCGTGTAAAGCCAGGTGATGTCCGCGGTGTCCTGCCGATACCGCGGGTTGGACCGGAGCACTAACCACCACAAGCGGTCGAAAGCACTGAAAATGCTGACATCAAGGAACCC
>CAZKYN010000108.1:0-10939 GCA_964556675.1 uncultured Syntrophaceae bacterium | reverse complement strand
CATGAACAGTCCCTGATCGTTTACGGGATTGAAATAAGGTTTATCCCAATTGTCCTCACGTTTCAGATAAGAAATACTTCGCTAAGATTGCAAAGGGGGCACATAATGGAATATGAAGATTTCATCAGGGCAGTTTCGGAGCTTGATTTCATCCAGGACGAGGAAGAGGCGGATTCTGCGGTAAAGGCCGCACTAGGCATACTGGCAAGCAGGCTTGACGAGGAGGAGGCCCGGAAATTTACGGAGGACCTGCCCAATCCCCTTACGTTTGAAAAGCTCAGAGGCCACCAGTTCACGGATATGGACATCTCGGCGGAAGAGTACATTTCGGAGATCGCAGACCAGTTCAGCCTTGATGAAGACCAGGCACAGGAACTGATCAGCACGGTCCTGCAGGTCGCCAAGGAGGCCATAGGTTACGACACAATAGCCGAACTGGAACAGCACCTGCCGGAAGACTGGGCGGAAGTCTTCGAGAACGCCTGAAAACTTTTTCTAAAACGGGGCTCTATCTCAACTGCAGCCCCTTTTCGATGCCCGCCGCCGCCCAATTACTTACCAAACAAAAGGGCATGTTTTCTGTTTACTTGCTTTTTCCCCGCATGCTATTATCCCGGCAAAACAAAAACGAGGTCGGGCGCATGGCAACGGCATCTGAAACCGGACGGATCTCCCCTGTTGTGTTACTGGATATGATCGGCCTCACTCCCGCCGACAACATTGAAGGCCTGGACACGGCGGTGCCGTGGAAGAGCAAGATTGCCGGGCAGCAGATTCTCTCACTTTTCCATTACCAGTCTTTTTTGAAATCCATGGCATCGAAGCCGCTCTCCTACGGGCCGCTTGCCATAGCGGCAGGGCTCCAGTCCCAGTTCCTGGAGAACTGGGTGACCGGCCCTATTAAGGCAAGCGCCAGGATCGCCACCCGCACCGGCAGGAACCCGGATGTATTCGGAGAGATAAACGGGTGGATCTACCAGACATATGCCAAGCTCATGTACGATTTATGCGCGCTGGTAATGACGGACGGCAAGTTTGACAGGGCCAGGGCGCTGGAACTGTCCGGCACGCCCGAAGGCATCGCGATCCTGAAAGACTATATGATGGAATTCGCCAACCTGGAACTTAGCTATAATTCCATGGGCCTCACCCGGCTCAAGGCGATGAAAGACCTGATGAAATGCCTTTTGATGGTCGTGACGGGGCAGCGTATAAAGGGAGATCTTCCATTCATAAAGCATAACGGGGAAGTCCCGGATGAGGCCGGCTTTGAAAAATACCTGGAGCAGAGCCGCCTTAGATTCGAACACCTCTATGAGCACAACGCCTTCGATGTCAAGGAATTCTCACAAAGGCGCTCCCAGGGGAAGATCGGCTTCAGCCCCTACTCGGTGATCAAGGATTCGCATATCCACGGCGTCACATTGCGGTATTACCACATGCCCAAGGGCATCAAGCCGGCGGGCAAGGTCCTTTACCTGGCTTCTCCTCTCATCAACAAACCGGAGCTGTTTGATCTCGCCAGGGGAAAATCTGTGGTGGAATCGATGCTCAACCAGGGATATCACGTCTATCTGGTGGACCACGGCGATGCCGGGCCGCAAGAGGCGGAGCTCGGTCTGGATTTCTACGGAAAGACTGTCCCGGACATGTACCTTGACCTGATCAAAAAAAGGCACCCCGGGGAGGATATAAGCATTATGGGTTATTGCATGGGCGGCACCCTGATGCTTGCATATCTGGGCCGCAGGGCGGAAGAGCGGCTGGCCCGCGGCGAACCGATGGACGTCCGCAAAATCGCGCTCATGGCCTCTCCCGTAAAATTCGATGATGCGGAAAGCGGCATCAAGCCGATGAGGGACGTTATCCGCCAGGAACTTGACTCGCACCTTATGGCCCAGCTTTTCGGTGAAAGCAATGTGGCGCCGCAGGTGATCGAGGCTGGAATGAACGAGATCCAGCCGGGGGTCCAGTACACGGTATATATGGGTTTTTATGCCCGCGCCCACGTCCCGGGAGCAATCGAGGACTCAATTCCTTTCTTGTACTGGCTGACCCACGGGAGCAAATTCCCGGCGAAGGCTCATCGTGAATGGATAGGGAAATTTTTCCTCGGCAACGAGCTTTACGAGGGCAAGTACGTTTTGCCTTCCACTATCCCGGCCCTGGACGGAAAGCCCGTGAATATGGGCGCCCTGAAAGATGCAGGGGTGAGGATTTTCTGTTACCGCGGCACCCGGGACCCCATTGCTCCTCCCGGGTCCTGTGTGTCCAGCGAGATCTGGGGGCAGGTCGGCGACGGCAACCTGAGCCTGGCGAGGGGCGGTCTGAACCGCATGATAGAAAAGAATATCGGCCATATATTCGTCGTCAGCAGCCAGCTGCTTGCCGAATACATTGAGTATGTCTCGAAGTTCCTGAATGAATAGTCAGCGGGGCGGATTCGGCGGTGAATTCAGGAGGGATGGTTTTATATCAGCCTCGTTGCTGTAACCTCGCTTTTCCCAGTATCCCGAATAGGGTTTGTCCGCCAGTTCTATCGCGGTCACCCATCTTACCCATTTGTATCCATACTTTGTGCCGGCGACGACCTGAAAAGGGAAACCCCGCCTTTCATCAAGGGTCCTGCCGTTTATCCGGAAAGCAAGCATCGCGTCGTTCTTCCTGATATCATCATACGACAGCGATGACGAGTAGCCGTCGGCGGCCCGGAAGATGACAGTCTTAGCGCCGCTGCGAATGCCGGACTTGGCGAAAAGATCAGCCAGACGCACACCCTCGAACAGCAGCCTTTCGGACCAGCCTTCAACACAATACAGAGTTATCACTCTTTTAACGCGGGGTAGCGTCAGTACCTGTTCGTAATTCAGACTGAGGGGCTTCTCGACAAGGCCGGACACAGTGAGCCTGTATGAAGCAATATCCAATTTTTGTGGTCCCCGGATCGAATTGTCGTATTTCCTGTCAAAGGGCGAGAGCCTCTCGCCCTGATACTCCCTTATCTCCGTTTCCGACTGCGCAAACAGATCCACCGCCCTGTAAGGGAAGATGCTCATTATAAGGATCGCAATAAAATCCCTTCTCCTCAATTACGCCTCCAGGATACGCGCAAGTTCGAGTAGTTCGGGGTGCAGCGTGTTCTTGCGCCCGATGACCTCGGCCAGCGGGGTTGCAGTTATTTCGCCTTTTACCAGGCCGACCAGCACTCCTTTCCGCCCACGGGCGAGGCATTCTGTAGCCCCAGCGCCCAGCCTTGTCGCCAGCAGGCGGTCGAATGCGTCGGGCCGGCCGCCCCTCTGCACGTGGCCGAGTTTCGTCACCCTCAATTCGAATCCAAGCCTTTTCTCATGGTCCAGGAAAAAGGAAGCCAGCCGCTCGGCATTGAACTTCGCCCCTTCCGCGACGACAACTATGGCATGTGCCTTTCCCCGATCGTAAGAGGAACGCAAATCAATGGCGAGGGCTTCGGGGTCGGTATCTATTTCCGGGATGATGATGGCTTCCGCCCCACCTGCTATGCCCGACATGAGGGCAAGATAGCCGCTGCCTTTACCCATTACTTCGACAAGGAAGGCTCTCTGGTGCGAGGAGGCGGTAACCTTGAGACGGTCGATTGCCTCCAGGGCTATATTCAGGGCCGTATCAGAGCCGATGGAAATTTCGGAACCATACAGATCGTTATCGATGGTCGAGGCGATCCCGACTACGGGAAACCCCATTTCATCAAGCGCCCGGGCGCCCGATTGTGAGCCATCTCCGCCGATGACGATCAGGGCGTCAATGGAACTGTCCCGAAGGAAACTAAGGGCGGTGCGCCGGCCCTCATCGGTCTTGAATTCAGGGCACCTGGCGCTCCCCAGGATAGTTCCGCCCCTCTGGATTATCCCTCCGACGTCCCTGGCGCCCAACTTTACAAAGCTGCCGGTCAGCAGGCCAGTGTAACCTCGCAGGACCCCCACTATATCCCAGCCCATGTTCAGCCCCGTACGGACGACCGACCGGACAGCCGCGTTCATTCCGGGCGCGTCGCCTCCGCTCGTCAGGACGGCGATTTTTTTCAAAGTCATATTTAACCCTTTTCGGCATTGATAATTTCAATATTTGTCAACTAACTTGAAATATTCAAGAATAGAATTTAGAATTTCTCATATCCTGATGGGGGTGAGTGATGAAGGCAAAAGATATCATGACTAAGGACGTGATTTCCGTCTACCCTGACACAAAGATCGCAGACGCGGCAAAACTGCTCCTCCAGAAACATCTCAACGGGCTGCCCGTCGTCGACCATGACGGCAACCTTGTCGGGATCATCTGCCAGAGCGACCTCATATTTCAGCAGAAGAAGATACCTGTCCCCACAGTATTCACTTTCCTTGACGGGCTTTTCCCGCTGACTTCATATAAAGATATGGAAAAAGAGGTGAAAAAAATCGCCGCCGCAAGCGTGAGCGAAGCTATGGCCTCCTCGCCTTACACAGTCGAGCCGGATACGAGTCTCGAAGATATAGCCACTCTGATGGTCCGGCATAACGTCCATACCTTGCCCGTTGTTGCGGGCAACAAGGTGGTAGGCGTGATCGGTAAGGAGGATGTTTTGCGCACCCTTATGACGGAATCGCCATGACGGCGGCCGCCGCGAGCCTCTCTTTCTTCAGGATGTTTGTTCCTGTCATGGTTTATATATTTCGATAGAGGACAGGTATGAGACCGAAGACTCTCTCGTCTTATCGGAATCGTTCATTACAGAGATTGCCGCGGAGGCCGGCGGCTCAAATCCGAAAGCTCGCTTGAAATCCTCGCGGATATTCACTTCCTCGCTGACCCAGTTGCCGGCTTTTCTGCCCCCCGCCTCGAGGGCGATCACCTTCGACCTGTGGGTCAGCGGGCTGTCAAAAAGCTGGCCGGCATCCCTTTCCTTTGAGGCCCAGATATAGTTGAGGGCGTACCGGGGCGGGTATTCGCCATATTTCTTTTTTGCGAGGTCGTATTTTATCCTTTCCAGCATTCCGGCGCTCCCTGGGTCATACTCGAAGAGCACGGAAACCCGCATGGGCGCATTGTCGTAAAACCTGTCCCGGTTGTCCCCTTTTTCGTACACATTGCTTACCATCCAGCGCCATTTCATATACGGGTATTCATTCACATCGAATTTCACTTTCGAGATGAGCAAGCCTGTTGCGGCCCTGCTTTCAGCTTTGAGGCACATTCCTCCTCCGGGCGCTTCCGTCGCGAGGAACCGGGTCTTGGCCTCTTTGCCGGGGAAGCGATACACTCGCCAGTTGGCGAGGGAATTGAAATTGTCCTCAAAAAAGATATTCCTGTTCGTTGGCAATGCCGGTAAGGATATCAAAATAATTGTCATGAACACAAAAGCAGCGGCACTGATTTTCTTCAGCATGAATGACCTCGTTTTTTTTATCTGCCGGGAGGAGCATTATCGGGGGGAATTTGAAAGTCGGCGGATATTATCCAAACTTGTTTTTGGGCGCAAGTTGCTTTTATATCTGCTGAGGCGGGCTTTGTTTCCGGGCATCCAATCAGGTCCCCGTTTTCGATCCGACATTTTAAAGCCGGATGCCAGGCAATACTGTATATCAATTTGTTTTATCTGTGCTGCATGCATTCCGGTTGACCCTGAAAAGGCGATGTCTTATTGTAATCCATAATATAGATGCGGCGAGGCAATAGTTGTCCAACATAAAAGCTTGACTTTGCTGGAACATTCATTATAAAAACGCCGCATTCCAACCTTCAGCAGGTGCGGGGTTGGGACTTTGAAGTTGGAATTGTCATTAAGAATTGCAAAGGTAGTCCGCTTGAGTCCGGCTTTCCTTAGTTCCATTCAGGTGGCCATCCGACTTTGAGGTATAATTTCTGGGGAGGATGCCACATGGCGGAAGGCACTGTAAAATGGTTCAATGAACAAAAAGGTTTCGGTTTCATTGAAAAGGACGAAGGAGGAGACGTTTTTGTTCATTATACCGCGATTACGGGGAGCGGCTTCAGGACTTTGCAGGAAGGCCAGAGGGTAAGCTTCGATATCCAGCAAGGCCAGAAGGGCCCGGCGGCTGCTAACGTTAAGCTTTTATAACCGGCTTTTTTCCATTTTCATCTGAGGGGAAATCTGAAATTTTGAGAGAGGTTCCAGGGACTGGATGCCTCCCGTCCCTGGAATACTATTTCTTCTCCACCAGGTCTCTGCTGGCGGATCCTTCCTGTTGCTGTCATCTTTTTTTATTTAAAAAGGGCAAAAACAAAGAATGGATGCGAACGGTTTGCCGGTATTCGCGGGGATACTGGCCAGAGTGCTAATCTTTACTGCTTCTATTCTCCTGACCACGTTCCTGATAGAACTGGCTTCAACAGGGAAACGCCGCTGGGTATCAGCTGTCGTAATCGGGCCCGCGGTCATCGTTTTTGTGTTCAATCCGGGCCTGATTGTGTCCATATTTCAATCCTTGTCTACAGGCCTTTCCTGGAAGAGCATCATGATATCGATTTTCGGGGGGGTTGCAGCCGGCGCGGCGCTTTCTGCTGTCTGAATGATCTTTCGATTGCTGGAGGCAATCATGGTAAGGCTGATATCCGGAAAAAAGGCCGAGTGAATATATTTATTTCCACAAAAGGCCTTAGTTTAATTGACAAAGTATCATTTTCGTATATAATATCACTTTATTATTTTTATCCTGAGCAAGGGGAACAGCAGTGAGTATAAAAGCGCAAATTGACAAGGACATGGTTAATGCGGCCAAGGCAAAGGATAAGGTAACGCTGTCGGCCCTGCGGCTCATAAAATCAGCTATTCATAACAGAGAAATAGATGCTCACCACGAGCTTAATGATACCGAACTGCTTCAGGTCCTTTCTTCTCTCGTGAAGCAGAGGCAGGATTCTATTGAACAGTTCAAAAAAGGAAACAGGCAGGATCTTGTCGATAAGGAAGAGACGGAATTAAAGGTAATAAAGGGATTCATGCCGGAACAGATGTCCGGCGAGGAGATTGAGGCGGAGATTTCCAAAGCCATAGCCGAGACCGGGGCTGCCGGCATAAAAGATATGGGTAAAGTTATGAAAGCCCTTATGCCGAAGACGACCGGCAAGGCCGACGGCAAGCTGGTTAGCGAGTTGGTGAAAAAGCGCCTTTCCGCCTGAATCATATTTATTGGACAAAGGGACCCTATTTCCTCTCCCCGTTTGGCGTCCCGCACGGTCTTTACTGCTTATACCATATGATAGGCACGTCCGTTATCTCGCGATATTTTCACCCGCTTTCAAAACCTCGGTAAGGGACTATTTTGGAAGGAAAGACCCGTTCGGATCTGGACGAAATAAGAAACAGGGCCAATATTGTGGAGGTTGTATCCGAATATGTGACCCTGAGGAAAGCCGGAAGGAATTTTATCGGGCTTTGCCCATTCCACAGGGAAAAAACGCCTTCTTTCAGCGTCAACCCCGAAAAGCAGATATTCTATTGTTTCGGGTGCGGCGAGGGTGGAGATGTTTTTTCCTTTTTGATGAAGATCAACAACACCGGTTTCTCCGAGGCATTGAAACTCCTTGCCGGGAAGCTGGGGATTGCTGTTTCTCAATACCGGCCTTCGGAATCGGAAAGCAGCCCCAAAAGCCGGATGCTCAAAATCAACGCGGCTGCCTGTGATTATTTCTCGCGGTGTCTGTCCGGAAATTTGGGAGCAGGCGCGAGGGATTATTTAAAAAAAAGAGGCATAGGGGAACAGATTATAAAAGATTTCCGGCTCGGATTTGCCCCGGACGGGTGGCGAAATCTCAGGTCTGAACTGGAAAAAAACAAGGTCCCGCTTAAACTTGCCGAGCAGGCCGGGCTGCTCGTGGCAAAGGAGGGCCGGGCCGATTACTACGACAGGTTTCGCGCCCGGCTGATTTTCCCTGTAGAAAATGTCAACGGCCAGATAATTGCATTCGGCGGCAGAATCCTGGGAAAGGGTGACCCGAAGTACTTAAACTCTCCGGAATCTCCCGTTTATATAAAGGGCCGGAATTTATACGCGCTGAGCCGCTCGCGCGAAGAAATCCGCAAGCAGGGCTTTGCTGTCATTGTGGAAGGCTATTTCGATGCCCTGGCCATGTGGGCGTCTGGGATCAGGAATATTGTGGCGACACTCGGGACTGCCCTGACGAAAGATCACCTGGACCTTCTGCGCAGATATACGGATGAACTGGTGATCATTTTCGATCCGGATGATGCGGGCCGGCATGCCGTGGAGAGGTCCCTGAAGCTCTTTTTAGCTGAAAAAATCAATGCCAGGATCGTCATCCTGCCGGATGACTTGGATCCCGATGAATATGTCCGGAAATATGGCAAAGAGGCCATGCTTGAGCAGATATCCGGGTCCCAGTCCCTGATTGACTTTTTTATAGATAAAAACGTCGCGCCCGGGCAGGTCCCGGAAAAAAGGATGGCAAGCCTCAGGCAATCACTGGCCTTTCTGTCGCAAATTGAGGATGTGCTGCAGCGAAATATTCTTCTGAAGAGAATGTCTGAGAGGTTGGGGATCGAGCAGGAACTGCTCAAAATCGAGCTTAACAAAGTCAATACTGCGGAGAAACAGGCTGGCGGAATAAAGCCGGTCGTTCAGGACAAGAAGGAATTTGACCCGATAGAGCTGGGGTTTATCCGCATGATGCTGAACAGGGGTGAAAGCATCCGGGCCGCTGCTCAACAGGGCGTATTTTCTTATTTTCTGGATGATGACTTAAGGCGGTTCGGCGAGCTTCTTGCAAGGGAAGCGGACGATGGGGAAATTGCCGGGCTCATAGCCAAGGTTGACAACCGCGAGTTACAGAATATTTTATGGAAGCTTATGGTTTCTGAATCCCCGTACGAGAACGTTTCATTTGAACGGATTTTTGCCGATACTATTAAGAAGATAAAGAATAAATGGTTCAAGCAAAAGCATAAAGTACTTGATATAGAGCTTCGGAGAGCCGAGGAAAGAAAAGATCAGAAGACCTGCAGCAGCATTTTGCTTGAAAAAGAAAAACTAATCAGGGAAGAAAAAGCTTTATAAAGGAGAAACAAATGGCCAAGCAGACACATTCGGATGAAGTAAAAAAACTTCTCTCGCTCGGAGAGGAGAAAGGCTTTCTGACGTATGATGATGTGAATGATATGCTGCCATCCGATATTATATCCTCTGAGCAGATCGATGACATAATTATGCTCTTCGGTGAGAAGAACATAGACATAATTGACACTGACAAAGGGGACAAGATAGTTATCAAGAAGGCCGCCGACGAGGCGCTCGAAATGAAGGAGGATGAAGAGGACCTCACAAGCCTGCTCACGACTGCTGGAAAGACCGGCGATCCTGTGAAGATGTACCTTCGGGAAATGGGGCTCGTTAACCTGCTCAACAGGGAAGGCGAAATCGAAATAGCCAAGAAGATCGAAGAAGGTGAAAGGGAAACAATGGAGGCCGTTTTCGGTGTTGAGGCATCCGTCAAGGATGTAGTCGATATCGGCAGGAAGCTGAAAACCGGCGATCTGCGGATCAAGAATATAGTCGACAACCTCGAGGATGAAGACGGTTTCGTGGAAGAGGACCTGCATCGAGACAGAGTCCTCGGCCTTATTGAGAAAATAATCAGGATTGACCGTAAAAACGACAATTTGCGCCTGAAACTCCAGGACAAGGCTCTCGATGCGGATAAGATCAGGATCATTAACCTGGAGATGGTCAAGAATACCAGGAAAATAGTCGAATTGAGCAGGGAGATCCGTTTCAGTAAAAAGCAGATCGGGAAGATGGTTTCGCGTCTCAAGGATTCCCTCGTCGAAATAGAAAGGGCCGAAAACGATCTGCAGAAGGCCAAGAGCCTTACCGGCCTGCCGTTAAAGGAGCTTGACAAGATCTTTGTCCAGGTCAGGAAAAATCCCGATCAGGTTCGGAAAGCAGCAAAGCAGCTGAAGATTTCCGCTCCCAAGCTCCTGGACTGTGAGGCGAAGGTAAAGAACGCCAGGGAAGTGATAAAGCGCATCTCCGCGGAGTTGAAGATTTCCTCAAACAGCTTGCGGAAGGTCGTCTCTTCCATTGAAAGCGGGGAAATAAAAGCGAACAGGGCCAAGCGAAAACTTATCGAGGCCAACCTGAGGCTGGTTGTCAGTATCGCTAAGAAATACACCAACAGGGGCCTGCAGTTTCTCGACCTCATCCAGGAGGGAAACATAGGGCTGATGAAAGCCGTCGATAAGTTTGAATACCAGCGGGGCTATAAATTCTCAACTTACGCCACTTGGTGGATAAGGCAGGCAATAACCAGAGCTATTGCAGACCAGGCAAGGACGATCAGAATACCGGTGCACATGATCGAAACCATTAACAAGCTGATCAGGACATCCAGGTATCTCGTCCAGGAGCTCGGGCGCGAGCCCAACCCCGAAGAGATTGCCGAAAAGATGGAATTCCCCCTGGAAAAGGTCAGGAAAGTCCTGAGAATCGCCAAGGAGCCGATTTCCCTGGAAACCCCGATCGGCGAGGAAGAGGACAGCCATCTTGGGGATTTCATCGAGGACAAGAAGATCATGTCTCCCTCGGATGCCGCGATCAGTATGGATCTGGCAAAACAGACAAGGAAAATACTTTCAACTCTTACTCCCAGGGAGGAGAAAGTGTTGAGAATGCGTTTCGGTATCGGGGAGAGGTCCGATTACAACGAAAGCATTGACAACCTCGGCATCACGGTCGAGAGGACAAAGCAAATAGAGGCAAACGCCCTGAGAAGGCTGCGAAATCCCTCGCGCCGACGGGAATTGAAAGCGGCAAACAAAACATCTTGACAAAAAAGAGGAATGTTATTACCTTCAGCCTTTCATAAAAAAGGCGTCAGGGCCCATAGCTCAATTGGAAGAGCCACCGGCTCATAACCGGTAGGTCCCTGGTTCGAACCCAGGTGGGCCCAC
>CAZKYN010000107.1:0-10972 GCA_964556675.1 uncultured Syntrophaceae bacterium | reverse complement strand
ACGATATTATCGGGGACCTGATCAAAGCAGCGGAGGGCGTCAGGAGGCCCGAGTATGTTCGCGAGATGATAATATCCGCACTCAAGGCCGGCCAGGAGGATGATGAGCGCGCGGACCTCAAACTCATGAATACGACCCTCAAGGAGATGCGCTTCACTTCCAAGGTCTTCGGCGGCTACCGGGATTTCCGCAAGGTGACGATCTTCGGTTCCGCGCGGACCCGGCCGGGCGATCCGATTTACCGGGCTGCCGGCCTCCTCGGGAAAAAGCTCGCTGAAGCAGGGTTTATGATTATTACGGGCGGGGGCGAGGGCATCATGCGGGCCGCCCACGAAGGCGCCGGCTCGCAGCACGCATTCGGCGTGAATATCCGGTTGCCTTTCGAGGAGAGGCAGGGGGCCGTAGCGAGGGGAAATTCACGGTCCATAATGTATAAATATTTTTTCAACCGCAAGGTCGCGTTCCTGAAAGAGGCGGACGCAGTGGCCCTCTTCCCCGGGGGCTTCGGCACGCTTGACGAAGCCATGGAAACGCTGACTCTCCTGCAAACCGGCAAGCGCAATCCCCTGCCGCTGGTCCTTGTCGATATACCCGAATGTCCTTACTGGTCCGGCATAGGAAGACTCTTCGAGGAGGAACTGCTGTCCCGCAAATACATCTGCCCTTCGGACCTCGCGCTCCTGGAAAAGGCCTGCACGGCGGACGAAGCCGTCGAGATAATCAGGCGATTCTATTTTCGCTATCACAGCATCAGGTACGTACAGGGCACACTGATCATGAGGATGTACTCCCGCCTCAGCCCGGCGGACATATCCAGTCTCAATGAAAATTTTCACGACCTGCTTTTGCCGGGCGGAAAAATTTCGGAATCCGGGGCGCTCAAGCCCGAGATTGACGACGGCGATGTTGTGGACCTGCCGCGCTTAGCGATAGATTTCAACCGAAGGTCTTTCGGCAGGCTCAGGCAGCTTATAGATGCTGTTAACGAATTTTGAGCGGTCCTGCCTTTACATCGCGTGCCGGGTAATTTTCGCAGGGCAGTTTTCCCGATTTTTGCCCAATTTTTTAGATTGAACAATGCGGCCGGGGCTTGTATGGTAAGCGCGATCCGAAATACTGGACAAAAAGAAAGGAAGAGCAGCCATGCTGAAAGGATACACGCTGCCGCGGACGCCGAAAGGCAAATCGAGCCTCGCCCCCACGCCCCCCTGGCATTACGTCGGCAATTGTCTCGTGGTCGAATATGAGGCGAGGCCGGAAGCTGTAAAGTCTTTTCTGCCGCCGGGACTGGAATTCGCCTCGCCGCAATGCGCGGTCTATTTTGTCGAATGGCAATACGTGACCGAAGCGGGAGATGAATACCTGGACCCCATAACGAGCCAGTACCATGAGACCATTTTTCTGGTATCGGCGCTTTACGAAGGATCTCCTGTTTCGTTCTGCCCTTTCATCTGGGTCGACCAGGACGTCTCGCTCATGCGTGGGCATGCCCAGGGATGGCCCAAGCAGATAGGCTCGACATGGATTACCCGCGCTTATGACCTGCCCTCGAAAGCCACACCGGTCGCAGGCCCCGGCGGCCGGTTCGGCGCTTCTCTCGCTGTCAGGGACCGGAGGGTTGCCGAAGCCGTTATCACTCTTCAAGAGAAAACATCCACGCCGCCGTCGCCGGGCTTTGCGAAGGCCGTCAACACCAGGCATTTTCCGGAGCTGGCCGCGGGCAAACACGATTCCCCCGCGGTTTATGAGCTCGTCCAGCTGAAATCGCGGGACGTCATGGTTTCGCCGATCTGGAAGGGGAGCGCATGCCTGAAGGTCTACGGCCATCCGCACCTGGAAATCGCGGAACTGGCTCCCGAGCGGGTCATTGCCGGGTACCGCTTCTCGGCGGCCATTACGGTTGACGACCTCGCCTTCTTGCGCGACCTCCGGGAAAAATAATCGGCCCTTAGGCGTAAATAGGATGCCTCAGCATCTGTAATAAGGCTTTCGCCGATACTATAGAAACCCCATCTCATAGTATCAATATAGCCGGAGGGAATTATTACACTTGCGTAAACCGGCCGGCTGTAAAAAAATTCCGAAAAAAAGGATGTTTTCGTTCCTGGCGATCCTTTTTATCATCCTCGCCCCCTCAGTTTCCTATTGCTGGTCCGCAAAGACGCACACGTTCATAGCCGAGAAATGCGGAATAAAGAATCCGGATTTCGCAAATTTACCGGATTTGATAAGGGAGGATAATTATTTTCTGTATGCGCCCCTGCACATGCATTACGCAGCGCCCGGCGCGCGGGTCACGCCCGAATACATAGACAGGTTTAAAATCAGCGCCGTCCGGCACAGGTTGGATTCAGGCGATCAGATCGAAATCCGCATCCCCGCCCAGACCGGCGTTTTATACTGGAAGATAGTAGACCTCTATCGGAAAGTTACAGAGCACCGCGGGTGGGAATATCAATTTTTCGTCTTCAATATAGCCCATTATATCGGCGACCTGTCGCAGCCCCTTCACAATTATCCCTGGGGAAAGCTTACGGCCGGGGACGGCAGGATATACCCGGAAGTCGGCGCCTGGTCGAAAGACCGCCACAGAGCTTTCGATAAAGCATTTGAACCTTACCTGCCGCCGGAAGACGAAACGGAAGAAATGCTTAAGCGGGAATCGCACAGGATCAATATAGAATCTGAAGGCGATTTGATCAAAGAGATTTGCCGGATCGCTAATTCATCAATCGGCCTTGCAGACAGGTGTTACAAGGAAAACAGGGAGATGACGAAGGAGGAAACAGTCCGGCAAATATCCCTTTCAATCTCTTTTCTGAAGGCCGTAATTGCGAATACAAAGGGGAACAATATCCAATTGCTCGAGCCTCCCAATTAGATGAGCCGCGCGCAGGCATTTCCCCGAATGTTTTGCCGGATGTCAATGTACCTTTTTTTTATGAAAAAATCGGGCATACCCTTATTTATAATCGTCTGCCGCTGCTGTAAAATTACCGGTAGTTATAAATGACCAAATCCGAAGGGGGATAAGATGGGCACAATCAAAACCAGGGATGGCACGGAGATCTATTACAAGGATTGGGGCAGCGGTGAGCCGGTCGTCTTCAGCCACGGCTGGCCGCTCTCGGCGGACGCTTTCGAGGACCAGATGTTTTTCCTGGCATCCCGCGGATTTCGCTGCATAGCCCATGACCGTCGCGGGCACGGGAGATCGGGCCAACCCTGGACCGGCAATGACCTGGATACCTATGCGGACGACCTGGCTGACCTGGTTGAAGCGCTGGGACTGGTAAAAGCTTTTCATGTGGGCCACTCCACCGGGGGAGGGGAAGTCGTCCGCTATATCGGGCGACACGGCTCAAGTCGGGTTTCCGGGGCGGCGCTTATCGGCTCGATCGCGCCTCTCATGCTGAAAACTCCCTCCAACCCCGAAGGGACTCCGCTGGAGGCGTTTGACCGGATCCGCGCGGGCCTTCTCGCCGACAGGTCGCGTTTCTGGATGGACCTGACTTTGCCTTTTTACGGCTACAACCGGCCGGGAGCAGACATATCCGAGGGGGTGCGCAAATCGTTCTGGCTTCAGGCAATGATGGCCGGACTGCCTGCCTCCTATTTCTGCGTAAAGGCCTTTTCCGAAACCGACCTTACGGAAGACCTCAAAAAAATAAGCGTGCCGACACTTATCCTCCACGGCGACGACGACCAGATAGTGCCGCTCGCGGCTTCATCCCTGAAGGCCGTCAAAATCGTGAAGGGGGCCGTCCTGAAGATTTACAAGGGGGCGCCTCACGGAATGTGCACGACCCACAAAGAGCAGGTCAATGAGGACCTGCTGGAGTTTGCCGGGAGCCGGGTCGCGAAATTTAAATAGATGCGTAGAACGGCTTTCCGTACGCCCGGGTTCTTTGCAAGGGCGCACTGCCGTTTAATTTCTTACAATGCCCTTGATGACCCTGATCCGCCATCCCAATATTTCATGATCTCTTCACAATGAAAAAAAATATGCCTATGGACAGACGAAAGAAAATCTGGATCGACCTGGACAACTCGCCGCACGTGCCCTTCTTCCATCCGATCATGGCCGAACTGAAGAAGAAATACGATGTTTGCGTAACCGCCCGGGACTGCTTCCAGGTATGTGGACTTGCCGACCTTTACAACATTGAATACGAGCGGATCGGCCGCCATTACGGGAGGAATGTCCTGTTCAAGTATGCAGGGCTCGTGATCCGATCGCTGCAACTGGCCCCCGCCGCTTACAGGATGAAACCGGACCTGGCGGTGAGCCATGGTTCCCGTTCACAGCTGATGGCCTGCGATTTCCTGGGGATACCCTCCGTGCTGATAATGGATTACGAATACTCGGCCCATCTCGAGCCGACCTGGCTCATACTGCCCGAAGTGATCCCCTCCGCGAATGTGAATTTCGACCCCGGCCGCATTTTAAGGTATCCCGGCCTGAAGGAAGACGTCTATGCGCCCGCGTTCCGGCCGGACCCGGCCATTGTCGAAGATCTGGAACTTTCCGAAGATGCGGTGATAGTAACCGTGCGGCCTCCGGCCACAGATGCCCATTACCATAACCCGGAAGGGGAAGTGCTGTTCATTGAGGCAATCGAATGCCTTGTCAGGAATATTAAAAAGACGAAGGTCGTCCTGCTCCCCCGTAACGAGAGGCAGGCGGAATATATCCGGCGGCGCTGGGCCCTCCCGGTGGCGGCGGGCGCCCTCGTCATCCCCGAAAAGGTCGTCAACGGACTCAACCTGATCTGGCATTCGGACCTGGTGATTAGCGGGGGCGGGACGATCAACCGCGAAGCTGCGTCGCTTGGAGTCCCGGTATACAGCATATTCCAGGGCCAAATAGGCGCGGTGGACAGGAACCTCTCGAATTCCGGCCGCTTGACCCTTATCCATGATAAAAGCGGCCTCAGGTCCATATCCCTGAAAAAGAGGGACCGGTCAAGTCCTGTTCCCCGGCAAAGATTCGCGCTGGGCAAAATAGTCGGCGACATCGTCGCGATTATGGAAAAGAAACTGGTGATTATGGGCAGACAGTCCCGGTTCAAATTGCCCGTGCGGATCTCCGGGGCGGTTTCGCGCAAGTAGGCGGCCCGGGGGAAAAAATCATCCGGGTTATAAAAGGTAAAATATCCCCGCGGCAGCCCCCACGGTCACAACGGTCCAGCGCAGCGCCTCCGGACTTATCCTGCCCGCTATGCGCCCGCCGATAAACCCGCCGATGACCGATCCCATCGCCATCACCAGCATTGCAGTCCAGACCACCTGCCCCGAGAACAGGAAATACACGGCGCTGGAAACATTTATAACGAAGGCGAGAGCCTGTTTGACCGCGTTGAGCCGCGTCAGGTTTTCGTCAATGGTCAAACCGAGGACGGCCAGCGTTATGACGCTCAGCCCCGCTCCGAAATATCCCCCGTAAACGGCCGCAAGCCCGATGGGCGCCGCCGCCCGGTTCCTCCGGCGCGGTCCGGCCGGTGCAACCCTGCGCATGAGAAACGATCGCAGCTTTTCCTGGACGGCCATCAGGCCGGCCGCGAAAAAGATCAGGTAGGGCACTATGGCGCGGAACACTTGTTCGCCGGTATTGAGGAGCAATATGCCGCCTGCGACACCTCCCAGAGCCCCTATCGGAAGGAGGACGCGCAGCGTCCCGCCCTGTCCTTTCATGTCCCCGGCCTGGGCCAGAGTGCCTCCGAGGAAACCGGGGCAGAGGGCGACAGTGTTGGTGACATTGGCCTGCACCGGCGGGACACCCACGGCCGTGAGCATCGGAAAAGTTATGAGCGTGCCGCCCCCCGCCAGCGCGTTGACGATCCCCCCGGCAATGGCGGCAAGGAAAAGAAGTATGGACTCGGCAATTCCCAATGATAAACCTGCGTAAACAGAATATTCCACACCGGCGGGGATAGGGGGTAGGGCCTCAAGATAATCCGGAATACCTCACCCTGCACCCCCTCCAAAGGGGGACGTCAAAAGGTACTCAGTTTATAGCCGGTTGATCATGCTCGCCATGTAGCCCGCGCCGTATCCGTTGTCGATGTTGACGACGCACACGCCGCTCGCGCAGCTGTTGAGCATGGTGAGGAGGGCGGCAAGACCCTGGAAGCTGGCGCCGTAACCGACGCTGGTCGGGACGGCGATGACCGGCTTGTCCACGAGGCCGCCGACGATGCTGGGCAGGGCGCCTTCCATCCCGGCGACCACCACTATCACCCGCGCGCCGCGGATCACTTGCATGTTATCGAAGAGCCTGTGGATGCCGGCGACTCCGACGTCGACCACCCGCTCGACACGGTTGCCGAACAGCTCCGCGGTGACCGCCGCCTCTTCGGCCACGGGCAGGTCGGACGTGCCCGCGGTAACAACCGCGATATAGGTGCCGGGCGGCGTTATTTCCTTCTTCCTGACGGTGATTGTTTTCGCGAGGGGATTGTAAACAGCTTCGGCGCTCAGGGCGCGGACGGCGTCGTACTGCTCTGCGCTTGCCCTGGTAGCGAGGACGTTTGAGCCCCGTTCGAGCATGGCCCCGGCAATCGTCGCGACCTGCTCAGCGGTCTTGCCCTGGCAATAGATCACCTCCGGGTATCCGACCCTCATTTCCCGGTGCGTGTCGAGCTTGGCGCAGCCCAGGTCCAGGTAATGCAGCCCGGCAAGGCGCTCCAGGGCCTCTTCAGTCCCCAGTTCGCCGTCCCGGAACATTTCCAGGAGGGCGCGCAGGTCGTCCCGCCCGCTGCTCACTGTTTCTTTTTCCTTTTTTTTATCGGCTCGTTCATGCTGCCCGTCCTGTACCCTTTCAGGTCGAGTGTGACATAAATGAACCCGCGGTTCCGGAATTGCTCATGGACCCTGTCCATCACCTCCGCATTGAAAAACCTGGCGCGCTCGTCCCGGGCGACTTCGATCCTGGCCAGGTCTCCGTGGTGTCGGACGCGCACCTGCCGGAACCCCAAATCCAGCAGAAACTGTTCGAGCTGCTCGATAACGGCCAGCCGCTCTTTAGTAATTTTCGTGCCGTAAGGGAAGCGCGAGCTTAAACAGGCGAAGGCCGGCTTGTCCCAGGTCGGCAGCGCCATATCCCGCGACAGCACCCTGATGTCGTTCTTGCCCATTCCCGCCTCCATCAGCGGCCGCCTGACGCCCAACTCCTCGATGGCCCGCAGGCCGGGCCGGAAGTCGCCGAGGTCGTCGACATTCGAGCCGTCGACCACGTGCCTCAGCCCGTTCGCCCTGGCGTAATCCAGCATCCTGGTGAAGAGCTCCTTTTTGCAGAGATAGCACCTGTTGACGGGGTTATCCGAAAAGCCTTCTATATCGAGCTCCTCGGAATCGATGACTGCGTGGTTGGCCCCGATCTTCTTCGCAAATTCAATTGCCTGGTTCAGTTCGCGTTCAGGGAACGAGGCCGACCGGGCGGTGACAGCCGCACAGTTGCAGCGCAGCGTGTCGTGCGCGACTTTCAGGAGGAAGGTGCTGTCCGTGCCCCCGGAGAAGGCCACGGCGACGCTCCCCATTTCCTTGAGGATGCGTTTGAGCTTGTTGAGCTTGGCTTGAGGGCCGATATCTCCTTCAGGCATTACCAGTCTTCCTCGATCGATTCGATTATTTCATTGACGCTCACGCCCTTTTCGCGCGCGAGTCTTTTACAGTCGTCGTACTCGGGCTTCGCCTTGATTTTCTTTCCCCGGTACCAGGCTGCCTTCATCCGCACCTCGCCATGCTTCGATTTCACGGAGGTGACCTCTCTTTTCAGCATGGCCTTTGAGATGCGCGTCGAGCGCAGGCCGAAGGTCGTCGTCCGCAGCCAGAGCGTCTCTTCGATTCCCTGCCTGTCGGTGAATTCGCAGATGATGCCGATTTTGACGGCGGGCCGCGATTTCTTCATGATAATCGGAGTGAGGAAGACGTCGCGGGCGCCTTTTGCAAACAGCTCGTCCATTACAGAATCATACAGTTCCGGCACCATGTCGTCGATATTGCATTCGATCAGCAGGGCCTCCCGCCTCTCGACGTCGTCGGCTGCCGCGGCCCCGGTTTCAAACATGAACACCCTCAGTACGTTCGGGATGTCCGTATCCCTGCCGCCGACGCCGTACCCGATTCTTTCCGGCGTGAATTCAATATTATCGGTGAACCCCCGCGCAGTTGCCGCGAGGATGGCCGCGCCGGTGGGCGTGGTCGTCTCGAATGGGACTGCCCCCGTCCTGACGGGTATGCCCTTCAATAATTCGACTGTAGCGGGAGCGGGGACAGGCAGAAGGCCATGCCGGCACTTTACGAATCCGCCGCCGAGCTGGACGGGAGAGGCCGTGATGCTTTCGATGCCGAGCATGTCCAGGCAGACTGCGGCGCCGACCACGTCGACGATGGAGTCGACAGCCCCGACTTCGTGGAAATGGACATGATCTACGCTGTGTCCGTGGACCCTGGCCTCGGCTTCCGCCAGTTTCAGAAATATCTTCAGGGACAGGTCTTTAACCTTGCCGGAAAGGGAGCTTCGTTCGATGATCGAGACGATGTCCCGGAATCGGCGCTCTTCGGTCCGGCTTTCCTCAGGCACAATCACTTCCACGCGGGTCCCCGTAATGCCTTTGCGCTGTTCTTTGCGGACCTCAATTTCATAAGGGCCGATTTCGAGCTTTTTCAATTCGCCGGCGAGCTTCTGCCGGTCTGCCCCGAGGTCGAGCATGGCCCCGAGGTTCATGTCGCCGCTGATTCCGGAAAAACAATCGTAATAAAGCGCCCTCACTTAATCTGACCTCCAAAAAATTGTCGAATCTTAACAGGTTATGCGCCCGGCGACAACTGTCAAATGATTTCCGCCCGGGCGCTGTCCCATTGGACATTTGACAACATCGTTTCATTCTGAAGAGCGCAGCGACGAAGAATCTTTTAAAAACAGGTCCTCCGCTTCGGTCAGGATGACAATCATGTCCTCTCCCGGAGGATTTGTGTATGCAATGTGCCCACGGCGGTCAAGAACCGGGGACCCGCCGATCTATAAAGTACCGGCGGCAGCCCCCGGTTGTCGGCGGAAGGCGATCTAAGGCATTTAGAACCCCAAAATACTATTTGCCCTTATTATCAAGCAGGCGGGCTTTGTACTAAGAAGTAAGTACCCGGTGTCGGGAAACCCGGAAACCCCCATAAGACAAAGGGAAAGAAATGGACAGCCTTTGCCTGCTGAAGCCTGAGGACTTCCCCAAGGTGCCTTTCCTGGAAGGCATATCCGCTCGATATATCCGCGCCAGGAGATTCATACCCCTCGAGTTCAAGGACAGCGTCCTGAAGATTGTCATGGCGGACCCGGGCGACCGGGAGGTGGTTGACGCCTTGATGGCCGCGTTCGACGCAGCGGTAGTCGTCTACAGGGGCGATGCCGCGATGATAGACGATTACATCGCCCGCTATTACAGCCAGGAATCGCATGACATGAGCAAGGTAATTAATGACATCGACGAGCGGGAAACGGAATTTGCAGCCGAAGAGGAAGAAGACATCAGCCACCTCAAGGATATGGCTTCGGAGGCTCCCGTCATCCATCTGGTGAATCTGCTGATCGCCAGGGCCGTCGAGGGACGGGCGAGCGACATCCACATCGAGCCCTACGAGAGGGACATCCGCTTCCGCTACCGCATAGACGGCGTCCTGCACGACATGGAAACCGCTCCGAAAAGGCTGCAGGCGGCGATAATCTCGCGCGTGAAGATCATGGCGCGTCTCAATATAGCCGAACGCAGGCTCCCCCAGGACGGGCGCATCAGGATGAAAATCGAGGAAAAGGAGATCGACCTGCGCGTCTCGACCATCCCCGTGCTGCACGGAGAAAGCGTGGTCATGAGAATCCTGGACAGGGAAGGCGTCGTCGTTGATCTCGACCGGCTCGGCTTCCCGCCGCGGGTCCTCGACGCTTTCAATCTCCTCATCGGCAAGCCCAACGGGATCCTGCTCGTGACGGGGCCGACGGGGAGCGGCAAGACCACGACTCTTTACGGCGCGCTTGACCGGATCAATTCCCCCGATAAAAAGATCATCACAGTCGAGGACCCGGTCGAGTACCAGATCAAGGGGATAAACCAGATCCAGGTCAAGCCCGCAATAGGCCTGAACTTCGCGACGACGCTGCGGCACATCGTCCGCCAGGACCCCGACATAATAATGATAGGCGAGGTGCGGGACCTCGAGACGGCGGACATCGCCATCCAGTCCGCGCTCACGGGCCACCTGGTCTTTTCGACGCTGCACACCAACGATGCGCCGAGCGCCGTCACAAGGCTTCTCGACCTCGGGGTGGAGCCGTTTCTGCTTTCTTCCACGATCCGCGGCATCCTCGCCCAGAGGCTCGTTCGCGTTATATGCACGGCCTGCCGCGAGCCGGACCCGGCGGCGGACGCCGGGCAAATGGCGGCCCTCGGCAAACTCGCGAATGCCGGCGCCCGGCGCAAGGCGGCGCTTTACAGGGGCCGCGGCTGCGAGAAATGCGCGCATACCGGCTTCTTCGGACGGACCGGCCTTTTTGAACTGCTGGTCGTCACGGAGAAGGTGCGCCGCCTTATAATGAAGGAAAAGGATTCCAATCTACTCCGCGAGGCCGCGAGGGAGGACGGGATGAGGACTCTTATCGAGGACGGCGCGGCCAAAGCGGCTGAAGGGATAACGACATTCGGCGAAGTCTTCCGGGTCACCCAGGAGGCTTGACCAGAAGGTTTGACCAGGAGGCTTGAGAGGAGGCTTGGAGCAGATGCCTGTTTTTTCATACAGGGCGACAGACATGCAGGGCGCAATTGCCGAGGGCTCGATCGAAGCGGCGGACGAGAAGGCCGCGGTCGAAATCCTCCGGAACCGGGGGGCCATACCGCTTTCCCTGGAACAGCCGCGCGAAGGCATGTTCCGCAAATACACTTCCCGGTCCTCTGATTCCGACCTGCTGGTTTTCACTACTGAGCTT
>CAZKYN010000106.1:0-10972 GCA_964556675.1 uncultured Syntrophaceae bacterium | reverse complement strand
TTTTTGTGGATGTCGGCCCCGGCTTGCAGAAGGGCTTGCGCCATATCTGAGTTCCCTTTTTCGCAGGCGATCATCAAGGCCGTAACGTTGTTATGATCCGCGGCGTTTACATCCGCCTTTGCCCCGATAAGCAGATTTACGATTTCGGTAAGCCCTTCTTCCGCAGCCATGACCAGGGCTGTTTTCCCTTCATCGTACCGCTTGCCGACCCCGGCGCCGCCTTCAAGAAGGACCTTGACCATGTCCGGTTTATTTTTCAATACGGCGTAGATAAGCGCGTCCGCCTTGCTGATGTTTCTTACGTTCACATCGGCATTGGATTTCAAAAGCTCTTTTGCCGTCTCGACATTGCCTTTGATAGAGGCGAAAATCAGGGCCGTGTTATTGGCGCCGTTTTTGGCATTGACGTCGGCGCCGTTCTTTATGAGGAACCGCGCAATATCAATTCTGTTGCCGTCGGCCGCGTACATCAGCGGTGTGCTGCCCGAGGGAGCCCTTACATTGACATCCGCGCCCCTGGCCACAAGGCGCTTCAGCCTGTCAAGACGGCCCTCCCTGACGGCTTGAAAAAGGGGGTCGGTTACCGGATCGGCCTGTGCCGGAGCTTTCTCACCGGCCGGTCTTTCCAGCAGGTGCGCTATGTATTCCAGTCCCTCTTTCCGCGCCAGGTCTGCGGCGGTTTCGCCGTCCTTGTTTTTCAGGTCCAGCCTGGCGCCTTTATCCAGGAAAGCCTGGACCAGCCCCGCGTCGCCCCGCAACACCGCATACATCAAAGGAGTGCGGCCCGTTTTCAGCCAGGATTCGTCCTGGACATTCACGTCCGCGCCGTTCTCCAGGAGAATGCGAATTGTTTTTGCCTTGTCGCCGGGAGGGCCGAAATTAACCGCGCTGCCCGCGCCGGCTGCCAGAAGGGGAGTCAGGCCTTTGCCCCTAGCGTTGACGTCGGCCCCTTTGGAAATCAGATACCCGGCGATATCGGCGTATCCATGCGCCGCAGCCTCCAGTAGAGGCGTCCTGTCGCCGCTTTGCTTCCCCATGTCCACATCCGCCCCATGCTCTACGAGCATTTTGACCATCTCAAGATTGCCCCTGCCGGCTGCGATAGTCAGAGGTATATCTCCGGTCGCCCCGCGGGAATTGATCTCTCCTTTGCTGAAAGCGGTGGAGTCGAGAATGGACCTGACCGCCTGCAGGTCCCCTTTCTTCACAGCCTCCAGAAGGGGGAAATCGGGGGGCGGTACGAGTGTAAGCGCAAAGCCCGCTGCCGGCATCAATATTGTTACGCCCAACAGAGCGGCAATCCAGTTAAAGGCCGTTCTTCTCATATGTATCTCCTGAGGTGTAGAGACATGTATCGATTGTTTCAAAATTTGCATTGAGAAAGGAATAAAGAGAAAGGAAGGCGCTGTTAAAAGGTGTTCTAAAATCCGGTCTCATAAGATGCAATCCCACGCAGGCTTGCTATACATCAAACCCGAACAAACCACAAGCAGGGAAGGGTCTCAAAACAGATTGGTTAAGAGATCATCCGATCTGGACGGCCAGCATCGACATCGAGCCCCCGTCAAAGCCCGAAACGGGGAAACTGACCGGTTCGCCCTCCCTGCGCAGGGCGGCAATATACAGCAGGGGCAGATAATGGTCGGGTGTGGGGATGGCCAGCAGGGCGTCTTTCCCCATGTTCCCGTAGTTGACAAGGGAATCGTAATCGCCTTTTACCAGGAATTCCCTCGCTCTGGTTTCGAACCTCAAGGCCCAGTCGAAAGGTTGGACCATGTGGTGCCGGTCCCAGGAATAAAGGTAAAGGTTGTGCACGAGGTTGCCGCTGCCTGCTATCAGGACGCCTTCATCGCGCAGCGGCGCAAGTTGTTTGGCAAGGTTGAAGTGGTAAGCAGCCGGCCTGGTCCGGTCAATGCTCAATTGGACTACCGGTACATCAGCTTCCGGGCAAACATGCCTGAGCACGGACCAGGCCCCGTGGTCGAGTCCCCACATTTCATCCCGGCCGACAGGCGTGGGCGCCAGCAGGTCCCGCACGCGTTGCGCGAGGCCGGGATCGCCCGGCGCGGTGTACCGGATATCGTAAAGCTTGCCCGGGAACCCCTCGAAATCATGGATAGTACGGGGCAAAGGCATGGCGGTCACGGAAGTTTCCGGGATGTACCAGTGGGCGGAAATGCAAAGCACGGCCCGGGGCCGTTCTATTACGGACCCGATATGGCTCCAGCACTTTGTAAATGTGTTGGGACCCAGCGTGTTCATGGGGTTGCCATGTCCGAAAAAGATGGCGGGCATTGGTCTGTTCATGGCTGTTTCTGTTCTCCGCTGCTTACGTATCCGATTATGTCGGTCCAGACAGCTTTGTTCATTACGTCTATCCAGTTATTGTGGTCGGCGCTTTTCAATATCCACATCCGTTTGGGCCCGGGGAGGGACTCGTATAAATTGAGGGCATGACTGACCGGTACGATGTCGTCGAGTTCCGCGCCGATCACAGCTATCCGGCGGTTGAAAGGCCTGAGGTCGCTTATGCTGTCGTACTTGTCTTTCATGATCAGTCGCACAGGGAAATATGGGACCTTCTCCCGGGCAAGTGACAAAAGGGTGTCCCAGGGAGTAAAAAGGATAACCCCGGAGACGCTGTCACCCGCTTTGTGTGCCGCCCCGGCCGCCACCGCGCATCCCATTGATTCTCCGATAAGGTAAATCGGTGTGCCGTACATCTCCGATGCTATCCTGATCGTCTCCAGGGCGTCTTTTACATAAGCCCCCTCGCCGAGTTCGCCCCCGCGTCCACCGTAGAGCGGGTACTCGGCCAGGATTGTCCTGTAGCCGAGCGGGCCGAGGCTGTGCGGGTAATATTCCCGGTAGGCCGCAATACCCCCATTGCCGTGGAAAACAATGACGGTGCCTTTGATTTCTCCCGATTTCAAGCCCGATGCCCGGATATCAATCAGGCCCCTGTAATCGCCGTCGGATGGCCAGAAAGCAAGGCTGCGCTCGGCCAGGAAATCCGCCGCAGGCCGGGCGGAGCCGGGGTGGTAAAGGAACATGTATTGAAGGTTACAGCAGGCCGGAAGCATTAAGAATACGGCAAGCAAAATGCCGCCCAGGATGAATTTTCGGCGTTTCCGCATATGCTCAGATTCAAGTTCAATAAAGCTGTTTAAAGAAAGCGTCCGGAGGCAAGCGCGCAAAAATCGAATCGCCGAGCGTAGTATATGTCAATACGTTGAGCGATGAGGTTTTCAGCGCATCGCAGAAAATTGCGCATTCTCAACAGCGGGTCAGTGTTCGGTCAGCAGCGCCGGACCTTTTCCCCAGTACGGAATAGCCGCCCTGATTTTCCGCAATGCATCCTTCTCAATCTGCCTGGCCCTCTCCCGGGTTACATTGAACTTGTCCCCGATGTCCTGGAGAGTTACAGGATTGTCGGCCATGATCCGGTTCTGGATGATATACCTCTCCCGCTCATTGAGTTTGGCCAGCGCGCCCGCGATATTCATCCTCACGAGGGCGTTTTCCTCCTTTCGGATCAGCGCCTGTTCCTGGTCTTCGCCCTCATAAGGAAGGCTGTCGATAAAAGAAGTGTTTCCGTCGTCGCTGATGAAAGCGTCGAGAGAGAGGTCCCGGTTGCTCATCCGGAGGTCCATCTCTTCGATTTCTGCTTCCTTCACGTTGAGATTCTCGGCTATTTCCGCAAATTCGGGATTGCGGGCCGACATGCTTTCGAGCTTCTTCTTGGCCTGGTTGAGCTTGAAGAAGAGCTTCCTCTGAGCCTGCGTGGTCCCGATCTTCACGAGGCTCCAGGACTTTATAATGAAGTTCTGCATGTATGCCCTGATCCACCATACAGCATAGGAAATCAGCCTGTAGCCCTTGTACGGGTCAAATTTTTTGACCGCGTGCATCAGGCCGATATTGCCTTCCTGGATCAGATCAATTAACTTAATTCCATAATTCTTATATTCATGCGCGATCTTCACGACAAACCGCAGGTTCGAGGTGACAAGCTTCTCGGCCGCCTCCGGGTCGTTGGTCTTCTTGAACCTGACCGCCAGACTGAATTCCTCTTCCGCCGAAAGAATCGGAAGCTTGTTTATCTTGGAAATATAAAGATCGAGCGCATTCGAGGTTACTAGTTCGTTCATCCCAGCTCCGAAACGGTTATTTAGAGGACTTAAATTTATTTATTTTTGGCCGATCAGTCAAGTAATTTCAATAACTTGTGTGACACCGGAACTTGACATCGGCTATCCGGTGATTATTTTAGTGCAGAATCAGGCAGTTAGAAACGAAGAGGCCTGATCTTTCTTTAACTATATTCCTGATGAGGAGAACGAATGCCTGAAAAATTGAATTCCCTTATCCTTGATTTTGCATGCCGCATGGCTGAAGAGGCCGGCGCCAGGGCCATCCTGCTGTATTCGGACGTCTGCTGCGAGCCGGAGCTTTTTGAAAGCCGGGAATCTTCCCCCAATTGCGACCTGATCCTGGTTTCCAGAGGGGGCTTCCCAATTCCTGAGAGGTTCAGGGAGAGGGGGCTTCACATCAATATTCCCCAGGTGAATCTGACCCGCATGGGCGAGATCAAAGTGGCCATAACGAAAGGGATCGCGGCCGGTCTGCTGTCCAAGGGCGACAAGGTCGTCTGCCTTACGGGTCTGCCGAAGCTGGGCTACATAGATACAGTTCTGCTGATAGACGTGGGGCGCGAGTTCGAGATCCTGACTTCCGACTTCATCTCGGGGATCTTTGACACGGCCTTCCCCGAGGTCTTCGAAGCGGTGCTTAACATCGCCCTGGAACTCGGAGCCCAGGGAAGGGAGGGCCGCCCCGTTGGAACGATCTTTGTCCTGGGCGACCATGACCGTGTGCTGCAATTCTCGCGGCAGATGATTATCAATCCGTTCAAGGGATACCCGGAAGAGGAGCGCAACGTCCTCAACCCGGCGCTCAAGGAAACGATAAAGGAATTTTCGGCCCTTGATGGGGCATTCATTATAAAGGACAACGGAGTCCTCATGTCTGCCGGAACTTATCTGAATGCCGCCCTGGAAGGAAAGGACTTCCCGAAGGGCCTGGGCAGCAGGCATATCGCCGCCGCCGGCGTAACGGGCGCCTCGAACGCAATAGCGATCGTGGTTTCCGAATCAGCGGGCACTGTGAGGATATTCAAAAAAGGAAAGGTTTTCGTAAGCATCGAAAAACCGGTGGAATGATATAAAGGAGATTTTATGAGATTCGATAAATTTACGCTCAAGGTCCAGGAAGCCATGCAGGATGCGCAGCAGCTGGCGAGCCGGTCGGGCAACCAGGCTGTCGACGTGGAGCATCTGTTCCTCGCCATGCTGAGGCAGCCCGAGGGCGTCATCCAGTCCGCCATGGAAAGGATCGGGGCGAATATACGCGATATAGAAAGCCAGCTTGAAAAGGCCCTGGACAGGCTCCCCCGGGTATCCGGCGCCGGTACCGGGCAGGTCTACATGACACCCCGGCTGAAAAGCGTGCTGGACAATTCGTTCGAGGAGGCCCGCAGGCTGAAAGACGAGTACGTCAGCGCCGAACATATACTGATGGCTATTGCCCAGGACAAGCAGGGGCCCGCGGGCCAGATCCTGCAGAACGCCGGGATCACCAGGGACCAGATCCTCAGGGTGCTCGTGGACATCCGCGGCAACCAGCGGATCACCGACCCCAACCCCGAGGAGAAATACGAAGCGCTGAAAAGGTATGCCCGCGATTTCAACGAGCTTGCCCGGTCCGGTAAGTTCGACCCGGTGATCGGCCGGGACGAAGAGATCAGGAGGATCATGCAGGTCCTCTCCCGCAGGACCAAAAACAATCCCGTCCTGATCGGCGAGCCCGGCGTCGGTAAGACCGCCATTGTGGAAGGGCTGGCGCAGAGGATCGTCAACGGCGATGTCCCGGAAAGCCTCAAAACGAAAAGGATTATAGCCCTCGATATCGGATCGCTGATCGCGGGCGCCAAGTTCCGCGGCGAATTCGAGGACAGGCTCAAGGCGGTGCTCAAGGAAGTCGTCGAGGCCCAGGGTGAGATAATCCTGTTCATCGACGAGATCCACACTGTTGTCGGGGCGGGTGCCGCGGAAGGCGCCATCGACGCCTCCAACATGCTGAAACCGGCGCTGGCCCGGGGCGAGCTGCGCTGCGTGGGCGCTACGACGCTGAACGAATACCGCAAGCACATCGAGAAGGACGCGGCCCTCGAGAGGCGCTTCCAGCCGATCATCGTCAGGGAGCCGACAGTCGAAGACACCATCGCCATCCTGCGCGGTCTGAAGGAGCGCTACGAGATCCATCACGGCGTCAGGATCAAGGACTCCGCCCTGATCGCGGCGGCGACCCTGTCCAACCGGTACATCAGCGACAGATTCCTGCCGGACAAGGCCGTCGACCTTGTCGACGAGGCCGCTTCGCGCCTCAGGATTGAACTCGACAGCGTCCCCGCGGAGATCGACGCAATCGACAGGCGGGTCATGCAGCTCGAAATCGAGAAGCAGTCCCTGACCAAGGAGACTGAGAAGGCCGCCCGCGACAGGCTCAAAAAAATTGATACAGAGCTGGCCGATTTGAAAGAGACCCGCAACGGCATGATGCTCCACTGGAATGCCGAGAAGGAGAATATCAAGAAGATCCAGATGATCAAGAGCCGGATCGAGGAGATGAAAAACGAGGAGATGAACGCCCAGCGTTCCGGCGATCTGGCAAGGGCCGCGGAGATCCGCTACGGCCGCCTCGTCGAGCTCAACCGCGAACTGGAAGCCGAGCAGAAGCGGCTCTCCGAAGTCGAGACTGAAAAGAAGATGCTCAAGGAAGAGGTGGACGACGAAGACATCGCACTCGTCGTCTCGAAATGGACCAATATACCCATAGCCCGTATGCTGGAGAGCGATGTCCAGAAACTCATCCATATGGAGGATAAGCTCAAGCAGCGCGTTGTGGGCCAGGACGAAGCGATTGCTTCCGTATCCAGCGCCCTGCGCAGGGCGAGGTCCGGACTGCAGGACCCCAACCGCCCGATCGGCTCGTTTATCTTCATGGGACCGACCGGCGTGGGCAAAACCGAACTGGCGCGCGCCCTTGCCGAGTTCATGTTCAACGACGAGCATGCCATGATCAGGATCGACATGTCGGAGTACATGGAAAAGCACTCCGTCTCCCGGCTGATCGGCGCTCCCCCGGGATACGTCGGCTACGAGGAAGGCGGCTTCCTCACGGAGTCCGTCAGGAGGCGTCCTTATTCCGTCATCCTGTTTGACGAGATTGAGAAGGCGCACCAGGATGTTTTCAATATCATGCTGCAGATCCTCGATGACGGGCGGCTCACGGACGGGCACGGGCGTACCGTGAACTTCCGCAACACGATCCTCATCATGACCTCCAACATCGGGGGAGAATTCGTTTCGAACTTCACGATGAGCGAGGAGGAGAGGAGGCTCAAGACCCTGGAGACCCTGCGATCGCTTTTCAGGCCGGAGTTCCTCAACAGGATAGACGATATAATTTTCTTCCGGTCGCTGACGATCTCGGATATCGACAATATAATCAATATCCAGTTCGGGCTCCTGCAGCGAAGGCTGTCCGGGCGCAACCTGACTATCGAATTGACAGAGAATGCAAAGAAGTATATTTCTAAGGCCGGTTACAGCCCGGTTTACGGGGCAAGGCCGCTCAAAAGAGCGATCCAGAAGATCATTGAAGACAACCTCGCAATGAAGCTCCTGGACGGCTCGCTGGCGGAAGGCGACCATGTCTTTGTGGATGTGAATTCCGCCGGTGAAGTTGTCATCGCTAAAGGCGAAAGGCAGGAGGTCAGGGCATAGAGGAATTTCAGATTTAAATACTGAGGGATTGGAATGAAGGGAGCCGGAGGGGATTTCATAATCTCCTCTGGATTCTTTAGTACAGGCTAAAAATTTGGAGGGAATAGATGAACACGATAAAAACGGTGTTTCTGCTGGGGGCGCTTACCGGACTGCTGATGCTGATCGGCGGGTATTTCGGAGGCCGCCAGGGAATGATCATCGCGTTTGCGTTCGCAGTAATCATGAATTTCGGGAGCTACTGGTTTTCCGACAAGATCGTCCTGAGCATGTACAGGGCGAGTGAGGTGAAGGAAGCGGATGCGCCCGAGCTTTATTCTATTGTGAAGAACCTGGCCTTGAAAGCAGGTCTTCCCATGCCCCGGGTGTTTGTTGTGCCCGAAGAGACGCCCAACGCCTTTGCGACCGGGCGCAACGAGAATCACGCGGTGGTGGCCGTGACGCAGGGGATTCTGAGGATACTGAACAGGGACGAACTCGAAGGCGTCATCGCCCATGAGCTCTCGCACATCAAGGACAGGGATATCCTGATCGGGTCCATAGCAGCCACGATCGCCGGCGCTATCATGCTGCTCGCCAACATGGCCCAGTGGGCCGCAATTTTCGGCGGCAGCCGCAGCAGCGATGAGGAAGGCGGCGGCGGGAACGTAGTCGGCCTGATCGTTATGGCAGTGCTCGCTCCGATCGCGGCAACCCTGATCCAGATGGCCATATCCCGGTCCAGGGAATACCTGGCCGACTCCGAGGGCGCCCGGGTGTGCGGAAAGCCTTTCGGACTGGCCAATGCGCTGGAAAAGCTGTCAAGGGCGTCGCAGGTCGTCCCCATGGAGGACGCAAAGCCCTCGACGGCCCACATGTGGATCGTCAACCCCCTTACGGGGAAGTCGCTGATGAACCTTTTCAGCACTCACCCTCCGATCGATGAAAGGATTGCGCGCCTGAGGGCCATGGCAAAAGTAACGCCCCGGTGATCTGCAACACTACCAGGCACTTGAATTTGCTCACTAATTCTGTTAAGGAATCAGCCATATGGGCCGGTTACTTACATTATCAGTGGGCATTTTCCTGTGCGCGGCCGGATTCCTCAGCCCGGCCGGCGTCTTTGCGGACATTTATAAATACATCGACGGCGACGGCGTTATCCATATAACGAACGTCAAAACAGATTCTCGATTTAAGCTCTGGATAAAGGAAACACCCCGGGAGCGGATGGCCCGGGAGTTCGCAAAGGGCGATTACGACGAGCTTATAAAAAAGGCCGCTCTGAAGCACAACCTGGACCAGCACCTGATCCGGGCCGTCATCAAGACGGAGTCGGGGTTTAACCACAGGGCTGTTTCCCGCAAGGGCGCGATGGGGCTGATGCAACTGATGCCGGGCACGGCATCCTCGCTCAACGTCAGCGATTCATTCGATCCCTGGGCGAATATCGACGGGGGCAGCAAATACCTGAGATATCTCCTCAACACCTTCAGCGGCAACCTTCCCCTGGCCCTGGCTGCTTACAATGCAGGCGAGCGCGCCGTGACAAAATACAACTACAGGATCCCGCCCTATCCGGAGACGCAGACATACGTGCGTCGGGTCTTGCACCATTTCAGGAAATACAGCGACTCCAGTTTATAATCCCGGCCCATTATGGTAAATAGCAGGTCGGCGCCTGTGCTGCACCCGCCACAAAAGAATTTATCAACGGGGGAGTGGTATGGAAGATGAAATAAAAGGAAAAGGATTTGTTATCAAGGACCGCAGGAAATTTGACGAAAAGGGCGAACCGAGGCCGTCAGAAACAGCAAGCGATGAAAAGGCGGCTCCCCGGAAGGAATCCGCCGCGGAGGCCAAGCCGGGACCCGGGCCCGAAACGGGGACCGGCCGTCCGGAGCGTGAAGGGGCCGGCTATCCTCCGGTGACATTTTCCGAGTTCATTGTATCGCTCAGCACAAATGTCATTTATCATTTTGGCGATATCCCGGACCCCGTATCCGGAAAGGCCGAAAAGAACCTGGACGCCGCCAAGCAGACTATCGACATCCTCGGCATCCTCGAACAGAAGACCAGGGGGAACCTTGATGAAAACGAAAAGAACCTGATGGACGCGGTCCTGTTCGAGTTGAGGATGAGGTACGTCAAGGAGAAGGAAAAAAAGTGATAAGGAGGGATACTCCGGCCAAGATCAACCTGATCCTGAAAGTCTTGCGGAAAAGGGCGGACGGCTATCACGAAATCGCGTCTCTCATGCAGAAAATCGACCTCGCGGACGAAATGGAATTCCGCGAAGGCGATGCCGGGGTGAGATTGTCGTGTCCGGGCTCCGGACTCCCGGAGGACTCGCGCAACCTTGTGTTCCGGGCGGCGGCGATGGCACTGGCCGAAGCGGGGGAAGACAAGCGCGGAGTCGATATCATCCTGCGCAAGAGAGTCCCGACCGGGGCAGGGCTGGGCGGCGGCAGCTCCAATGCGGCCGCGACCCTGGTCGCCGTCAACGAAATGCTGGGACTGGGTTTCGACGAGGACCGTCTCCTTGCCATGGGCAAAAGACTGGGCGCGGATGTCCCTTTTTTCATCTACTCCAAAGCGGCGGGCGGCGCAGCCTGGGCATTCGGGATCGGCGAGGTCCTCAGACCGGCTGAAAGCCTTCCAAATCTCTGGTTTCTTCTAGTGAATCCCGGATTTGAAGTCTCCACCCGTCAGGTCTACGAAGGCTTGGGCATGACTGCGGAAAAGGATCGAAAATCAGGCGAAAAAACAGAATTGACAAATGGCCCGACTCCGTTTAACATGCCCGTTTTCAATGAGTCGGGTGGGCCGGAAAACGTTGCCGGTCGGCTGGAAAACGACCTGGAAGCGGTCACCCTCAAGCTCCACCCCGAACTTAAGGACATTAAGCAAAAATTGCTGCATTATGGCGCCCTTGGCTCTCTTATGAGCGGAAGCGGTCCCACCGTTTTCGGGATATTCAGAGACGAGAAGGATGCCTCCAGGGCAGCGGCAGAAATGAAGCGGGACGGATGGTCCCTCTTCACGGCCCGTTCGCTGGGATAAAGGATTGCAATACTGGGGCGTCGTCAAGTGGTAAGACACAAGATTTTGGTTCTTGCATTCGGAGGTTCGAATCCTCCCGCCCC
>CAZKYN010000105.1:0-11091 GCA_964556675.1 uncultured Syntrophaceae bacterium | reverse complement strand
TTGCCGAACATAATATGCCTTCTAAATGTTTGAATTTATTTTCGTTTCGTACTAATCAAGGTAGTTTAGCATTTTTGAAACTAATTTGGAAGGACACAAAAGGTGGGTTAGTTAATTGTTACGGAGACAAGCTTTGATATGCCCTGCTTCTCCATGGTGACGCCAAACAGGTTGTTTGCGACTTCCATCGTGGTCTTATTATGGGTGATCAGGACTATCTGGGAATGGGCGGAAATATCCTTCAGCATGTTGTTGAACAGGTTGACATTGGCATCGTCCAGGGCTGCATCTACCTCGTCCAGTATGGAGAACGGGGTCGGCCTGTACAGCAGGATCGCAAAAATCAGGGCGACGGCTGCCATTGACTTCTCGCCTCCGGAGAGCAGAGTCACATTCTGGGCCCGCTTGCCGGGGATCTGCAGATGGATGTCCACTCCGGTTTCCAGCATGTCGGATTCATCCGTAAGGCGCAGTTCGCCTTTGCCTCCGGGGAACATCTGCGGAAAGACCTCCTTGAAGCAGGCGTTCACTGCTTCGAATGTCTCCGAAAACCTCTGGCGCGAAACCTTGTTGATCCGGGCAATCGTCCTCTGGAGCGCATCCAGGGAGGCGTTCAGGTCGGCAATCTGGGTGGAGAGGAAATCGTGCCTTTCCTTTTGCTGCTCGAATTCGCTCAGCGCCAGAAGATTGACCTCACCGAATTCCTCGACTGTTTTCCGGAGCCTTTCGAGGGTCTCTTCTTTCTCACGCACCTGGTCTGCCGAGAGCTCCTGAAAGCCGGCTACAAGACTCTCGATGCTTTCTGAATATCGCTCTGTTATGGTATTTTGCAGGGCATTTATCCTGTATCCTGTCTCCCTGATGCTCAATTCTTTTTCGTTTAACTGTGTGCTTATCAGCTCAAGGGATTTCCTGATTTCCTGGATTTCCTGCTCTCTACCTGACAGGCCCTCCTCTTTGCCTTTCTGCTCCTCTCTGTGCTTTTCGAGTTCCGCCTCAAGAATGGAGCATCGGGAGTAGATGCCGTGAATCTCTTCCTGATCTGCTTTGGACCTTTCGGAAATTTCGGCGGAAAGGGAATCACTATTCGACAGTTCAGCCTCTCTGGATTCAATCTCGCGTGCTGTCTGGGTCAGGGCCGCCTCGAGCCGCATAACAGACTGCAATGCGGCCTCTCTTTTCTCCTCCACCGAGGCAAGCAGGACCCTCTGCTCGGTAAGCTGCCGCTCCGTTTCTTCAAGCTCCCGGCGGATTGATTCCCATTTTACGCGATCTTCGGCTATCTCGGCTCCTGTACGTTGTTCGGAATTTTCGAGAGCCGAGAGTTTTTCCTTGAATTCGGCGATCTTGAGATTGGATTCGGCTTCCTCTTTCTCGAGGTTTTCGCGGCTGAAGGCGAGGACGCTTTCGCGCTGGCCGAGCCATTTCATCTCGTTTGCAAAGCGCTCCAGGTCTTTGTTTCCGCTGCTGATTTTCAACTCCAGCTCGCGCACGGCAGACCTCAACTCCTTGAGTCTCTGTTCGGTTTCCGCTATTTCCGACTTCGTTTCCTCCCTGCGCTCCAAAGCCTCATTCAACTCGCGGGTAATTTCAGCAATGCCACATTCGAGTTCGGCTATGTCCCTCTTGTTCTTTAGGAGGCCCGCATCGCCGTTGCCGCTCTTGCCTCCGGTAAGTATGCCGTGCGGGTTGACGATATCACCTTCCGGGGTGACCAGCGTTCCCTGAAAACCGTTCCTCCTCCAGAGCCCCACCGCACTGTGAAGGTCGGGGATAAGGTAGACATCCCCGAGCAGGCATTCGGCTATACCCTTAAAATTGTCCTTTATGCCAATAAGATCGAGTATTCTCTGTGCGCCCTCGGGCAGTGTCCCTTTGTTTGCGCCGTTGGTCCTGACCTCCATCGGGATGAAGCTGCCGCGGCCGTTAGATTTGTTTTTCAGGAAATCAATGGCCCGAATCCCGTCTTCCTGGCTCTTGGTGATAACATACTGGAGCTTTTCGCCCAACACTGCTTCCACAGCTGTTTCACAATGAGAAGGGACATCGATGTGGTCGGCCACGAGTCCGTAGAGGCCCTCGCAGGTGAATCCGCGTTCGCGGTACGATTTCATGATCGAGCGCGTCCCTTCCTGACACCAGAGGAATTCATCCTGAAATTCTTTTAAGGAGAGCAGGCGGGACGACTTCCGTCCCATCTCTTCCCGGTACTCCTGGATATTTTCTCCAAGCTCGTGGAACAAATCGTCCAAATCGCCCGTGCGTGCAACAAGGCTTTCTTCGAGTGAGACAAGCTCTCCGAGCCTCTCGCCATCCCTCTCCAGGCTCTCCGATGCCAGGGCGGAATTACTCCTGATCAACTCAATGCTTTTCCTGATCTCATCGAGCTCACGCGAGTCCTTTTCCGATCTTTTCCGCAGGTCTTCAATTGATTTCAAAATTGACGACAGGCCGTTCCTTACCCGGGCGTTTTCCGTGAGCAGGTCTACATGCTTGACTTTTTTGTTCTCATACTCGCGGTAAATCTCGCTTTCCTCTGTCTTTAAACTGTCGGCTTGCGCCTGCAGCCTTGATATATTGTCCCTTATGCCGGCCGTGTCCCCCTCGGAGTTGTCGAGGGAGAATTTCAAGGTGGTGATTTCTTCCTGGATTGACTTGCGCTGCTCCCTGATGGCCTTCAACTCGGAAATGAGCTTTTCCTTTTGCTGGGCAATCTGGGCGAGCCTTACGCGGGAAAGTTCAATGTGTTGTTCCCTTGAGCTTATATCGCTTTTTATTTTGTAAATATCATCCTGGAGCGATGAAATCCGGTTATTTCCGGCAAGCAGTTCAACTTTGAATTCATCGAGGTTAGACTGGCGGTTTTCGAGTTCGGCGCGGATGGAATCCCCCTTGCCCGAAAGCTCTCCCCTCGTCTGCTTAAGTTCTTTTTCCTCCCCCAGGAGATTCGAATAGCTCTGCAGGGCGAGAGCTATTTCGGCGTCTTTCAATTCCTGTTTGAGGGATTTGTATTTCTCCGCCCTTTTTGCCTGTCTTGAAATGGAATTGAGCTGTGATTTCACCTCGCGGAAAATGTCATTAAGGCGGGTCAGGTTTTCCCTTGTGGATTCCATCTTGCGGATGGCCGATTCCTTGCGGCTTTTATATTTGACGATGCCCGCCGCCTCTTCAATATACCGGCGACGGTCTTCGGGTTTGGCTTCGACCATCCCGGAGACGCTGTTCTGTTCGATGAGAGAATACGCCCGCGAACCTATCCCGGTATCCATGAAGAATTCTCTGACGTCCAGAAGGCGGCAGGGTACGCCGTTGATGAGGTATTCGCTCTCACCTTCGCGGAAGACGCGACGGGTGATATTAACTTCATGACATTCCGAATAGTTGCCGGGGAAACCCGTGCCGTCGTTTACCATAACCAGTGAGACTTCCGCCATGTTTACGGGGGCGGCATGCTCGCTGCCGTTGAAAATGACATCTTCCATTTTTTTGCCGCGCAGCATTCTGGCGTTCTGTTCCCCCATGACCCAGCGGAGCGCGTCAACAATATTGCTTTTTCCACAGCCGTTAGGCCCTACAATGGCACTGACCCCGTCGGAAAAGTCCAGGGAAACCTTATCCATAAATGATTTAAAACCAAGGATTTCGAGGCGTTTGAGCTTCATACCCATTCAGCTTATTAAGTTTGCGTGTCTTGCATGGCTAAGTAACAGAAGAACTTGCCTTTGTAAAGGGAAAATACAATAAAATGTGGTTTAGGTGATAAGTGACCACAATATATTGTGTTTTGTCAAAAGATGAAAGAGTTTTTCAGGGGGCGGCTGAGATTGACGCGCAGCACCATCTACTTAGTTTTGCCTTGACTTTCCCGGACTTAATAGATTAGAAGTTTTGAAGTTATTTCAACTAATTTTTCCTAACCTATAAATCAATTCTCTTCATAAAGTAAGTCCAAAATGAAAGGGGGGATTTCTTTTCGGAATACCTGGGTCGAGTAACACTCAATAAGCTTTACGGAAAAAGGTGCATTTGGCCAACCAGCATTTCTAAGGAGGGATAGAATGACCACACCCATACAGCAGAAAATTCGCGATAAAAAGCGCTCACCCCAGCAGATCCTTGATATGGTGAAATCCGGTGAGTGGATCAACCCCGGAAGCGTTGGCGGCGATTCCACCGAATGCATGAGAGAGCTTGCCAGAAGGCTCGGTCCCAACCTGAAGGATATAGAAATTTGGAACTATGCCGAATTTTTCCCTCATCCTGAATTCCAGGCAGTGGACCCGAAGCAGGAATTTCACTGTTTTCATGAATACTTTTTCTTCCCCTGGAACCGCAAGGCTCGCGACACGAATAACGTGACCGACTGGGCCCAATGGGGCTGGGCCCTGGGAATGAACTTCCACCATTATCGGTTCGTCAATGCCGTCAGGGAAAACCGTGGAATTGACTGGTGGTGGAACGCAGCTACACCTTTCGATGAACACGGATTTGCCAATTTTTCTTATGGGACGAACAATTGCAATATCTTCCGCCAGACCGCCAAAAAGACTGTTATTGAGGTGAGGTCTGATTATCCCTGGGCGGAAGGCGGGAGATTCAACACAATAAATATAGATCATGTCGACTACTGGGTCGAAGTTGATGTGGAGAAATATAAATGGCCGCAGATAAATGAGAAAGCTATTAAGGCGAAACCGGAGGAGGAGGCAATCGCCAAGCACGTTATGACTATAATGCGCGACAGGGATGTCGTCCAACTCGGAATTGGCTCGCTACCCTCCGCATGCGTCAGCGCCATGTCGAATGCCGGGTTCAGGGATCTCGGGATCCACACTGAGATGCTCAATTTCGGGTTGATCAAGCTTATAGAATCCGGCCAGGTAACCAATGCGTACAAATCGATACCCAATGACCGTGGCAAGAGCGTCTGGACATTTGCTTTCCCGGTAGATGTAAAGTGGTACTATGATACAATTCACCGCAACCAGAACCTGGCCGTTTACGATATAAATTACACCAACAACTTCAATGTCCTGTCGCGCATCGACAACATGATCGCGATAGACAACTGTGTTGCGGTAGACCTGCTCGGGCAACAATGCTCCGGATTTTATGAAAAACGTCCGATTTCCAGCACGGGAGGTTATTTCCAGTTTGTAGCGTTCTGCGCCCAGTCGAAAGGCGGCCGCGGAGTTGCCTCTCTTACGTCGAGGAGCAAACATGGCACATCGAGAATAGTCCCGTTCCTGCCCGAGGGCTCCAGTGTCGATGTGCCCGCCCAATTGGCCAATTACATTTGCACCGAGTATGGGATTGTGAACCTCAGAGGATTGAGCGGTTATGAAAGAGCAGCGGCCCTGATCTCGATTGCTCACCCCGATGACCGCGAGTGGCTGGAAAAAGAGGCTTATAAAAACGGCCTGCTCGCGCCGAAATTCCCAGTCAGGATGCTCCCGCAGGAAGGCAAATCCAGAAGGTACCCATCCTACGATGAGAGAAGAAATTACAAGCTGCCGTTCAACAGCGAACTATGGGGGTTTGATTGGGATCCATACCAGAACGGGAAGTAGCTCGATTCAGCAAGAGCCCGGCCCGCCGGGCTCTTTTTGTTTGGCGAATTAATGCGCTTGACATAATGCTATCCAGTTAATTAAAGTCGTACAAAACAATTCAACAGGGGATTATGGGAAAGAAGTCCGCAAGAAAAAAGGATAAACCAACTCCTCTCCAGTTCGTTCAGGAAAAGCCTGCCTTCTCAATCTATCGCCTCATCGGTTTTCTTATATGGATGGCCGGAGTCGGCGTAATCATTTGGAAATACGGAAATTTTTAATTAGCGCCCGATTAGGGCTGCTTTTGCACGTGGGATTTTTCCGCTTGACAACTTGCAAAATGATTTGTTAAGGAACACAAAAGTGTAAGTTCTTTTTCATAAGAGCCAAAGCGCCATAATTAGGATGTCTGAATTGATGTCCTGTGATCCAAGAGCCTGGACAAAGGGGGCCGGGTTTTTAGATTTAGAAGGAAAGGGGGGATGCTTGGGGCTAGAAAGGCAGTATGCGGATTGGATATTTAGGACCTAACCACGTTTACGATTAAGCCCTAAAATACAAAAAGGAGGAATTTTTTTATGGCGCATGAACACTCTTTTGCTACTCCGGCCCCGGCTGGATTGGCAGCATTGGCAGTTGCCTGCTTTGGCTTCGCAGCAGTATTTCTCGGTAAGGTAGTCCCTGAAGGACTGCCTCTTCTTGCCGCATGGCTCATAGGTGGCGGACTCGTACAATACACAACAGCTGTCATCGAGCTCAAAGATCATAATATTACAGGTGGTAACGTTTTCTTATTCTTCTCTGCGTTCTTCATGTTCGCGGCTGCTCTGAGCGTATTTGGCAAATTCATGATGATCAAGTTCGGGATGAAGCCGGCTGTTTACGTCGAGGGCTGGTGCTGGATGGCGGGAGCCGCTTTCCTCACGATAGTAACCCCGGCATACCTCAAAGGAAATAAAATCATATTCCTGCTGGTTGTCTGCATCGACGTAGTTCTCTGGCTCATAGTTATGCTGGATATGGGAATTGCCCCGGATCCGGTCCTTTACAAGACCATCGTGGCCTGGCTGCTCATCGCCTCCGGGTGGATGGGAATTTATATTTGCGGCGGCGTCTTGGTGAACACGGTTTATGGCAAACCGGTCATTCCGATTCCAACGCCATTTATAAAATAGCAGGTAATTATTTATAGGTTGAAGGGACGGGCTTCAGCCCGTCCCTTTATTTTTGGAGTAGAACTATTTGTAAAATTCAGGCCTGCGGTCGGCAATCAAATCGTTGTACTTGTTTATTTCCTTTTGCCGTGCCATTTGAATATCGATCTCCACGGCGACGGCCTCGTCGGATCCGGCTGAGGCCCGGCATAAAATCTGTCCTCCCGGCCCTGTTATCTGGCTTTTACCTGTGAATTTCAAAACCCTTTCTCCTGCCCTGTCTTCCCCGGTCCTGTTGGCGGTCACGGCGAAAACCCTGTTCTCCAGACATCTTGTCACCATGGCATCCTGGCAATACGGGAGCACCAGGTTTGTGCAATGACATATAATATCTGCTCCCTGAAGGGCGAGGGTGCGGACGGATTCCGGGAAAAACCAGTCAAAGCAGACCATTAATCCCAAACGGCACTTACCTGTGTCGACCGTAATGAATCCAAGGTCGCCGGGCTTGAACCAGAGCTTCTCTTCATTGAAGAGGTGGATTTTCCTGTACGTGAAAACCTCGCTGGTGGGGGATACGAGGACAGCTGAATTGAATATACCGTCCTTTCCCTTTTCGGCAAGGCCTGCCGCAATCCAGGTCTTTCTCTCCCGTGATATTTTCCTCAGAATGCGTGTTGTCTTGCCGTCCGGTACGGGTTCGGCAAGCCCTTGAACCTGCTCGCGAGAGGAAAAGAAATATCCCGTGTTGAACAATTCCGGAAATACCGCCACATCGCATTGAAGGCCTCTCAGCAGAGCGGTTGCCCTCTCGACATTCTCATCGACTTTGCCTAGTACGGGCCCGAACTGGACAAATCCTATCTTCAATTTTACCTCCCCCCCCGGTTTTTTCCTTCCTTCTAAAGATTTCCCGGTTGTGTGTCAAAATAAAAAACCGCGGCCCGAAGATCGGACCGCGGTTTTTAAATTAAGTCAATGGGCCTTTACAGCATCTCATAAATGCCGGCAGCTCCCATACCTCCGCCGATGCACATTGAGACAATGAAGCGTTTCGCCCCGCGCCGTTTTGCCTCATGGATGCCCTGTGCCGTCAGTTTTGCGCCGGTAGCACCAAGCGGATGCCCCAAGGCGATCGCGCCGCCATTGGGATTAACATCGCCTGCGAGATATCTATCCTCGATTCCGATTTTACGCACAGAATATATCGCTTGCGAGGCAAAAGCCTCGTTGATTTCAAACAGGTCGATATCGCTGGTCTTCAAGCCCGCCATCTGCAGGACCTTGGGGATAGCAACTGCCGGGCCCACACCCATTTCCTCGGGATCGCAGCCTGCAACTGCAAAAAAGGCAAGTTTAGCAATCGGCTTCAGCCCGAGTTTTTCGGCTTTTTCCCTTGTCATCAGCAGAGAAAAGGCCGCCCCGTCCGTCATCTGTGACGAGTTTCCGGCCGTAACGGAACCGCCGGCTTTAAAGGGCGATTTAAGTTTTGCGAGGGATTCGACCGTTGTCGGCCACCTTATTCCGTCATCAGCATCAAAAACGACCTTTTCTCTTACTCTTTTTCCGTTCGAGTCTTTCTTGTATTTCCATGCGGCAATGGGAATTATCTCATCCTTGAATTTTCCGGCCTTGACGGCTTCATAAGCGCGCCTGTTGCTCTCAACGCCGAACTTGTCCTGGTCCTCGCGAGAGATGCCGTATCTGGCGGCAACTATTTCCGCCGTGCAGCCCATCGATATATAAGTGTTAGGCCGGCTGCCCCAATCAGGGTGTGGCCGGAATACGCTTCCTCCCATGGGTATATGGGACATTGTCTCGCAGCCCCCGGCAATTATAATGTCAGACCAGCCCGCCTGGAGTTTTGCTGTTGCGTCAGCGATGGATTGAATGCCCGACGAACAGAAACGGTTGATTGTCATACCTGAAGTAGTGATCGGCAGCCCTGCTCCAAGGGAAAGAACTCTCCCCAGGTTCATTCCCGTTTCCGATTCCGGGAACGCGCACCCCACAATAAGATCATCAATTTCGGCGGGATTAAGCTGGGGAACACGGTTCAATAAGCCTTTTACGACCTGGACTCCAATTTCCTCTCCGCGACTTGCAGAGAGCCCGCCCCTCATGTACCGCCCGCCTGGGCTTCTGACCGATTCTACAATTACGGCTTCACGCATATTATCCTCCTGTATATTTGCAAAGTGTGTAGGCTCTCTTAATTGCGCAGCGGCTTACCTTTGGTCAGCATGTGCATTATCCTGTCCTGGGTCTTCGATTCTCCACAGAGGCTCAGGAAAGCTTCCCTTTCGAGATCCAGCAATTCCTGCTCAGTAACCAGGGTGCCTTCCGGACAGTCTCCTCCGGAAATGATGTATGCCAGCTTCTTGGCCACATGCACATCGTAATCAGAAACAAAATCACCATGTCTCATATTGGCCAGAACGGCATCGGCAATACCCCGGAAGTTTTCGCCCATTACAGGCACAAGCGCGGGAATGGGTTTTTTGTAGAATTTGGAAAGCCCAAGAGCGAGTTGTTTTGCGTCCCAGATCTGCTGGTCCCGACCGACGCTGATGTTCTCAGTTTTTCTTATGTATCCAAGTTCCATCGCTTCAACTGCGCTTGTGGCGACCTTGGCCATTCCGATTGCCTCAAAAACGATCTGATAAAACGACTGCAGGTTAATACCGGCCTTCAGAACGCCGGCCGGGATTCCTTCCGTCGCCCGGACCATCAGTTCCTTGGTCCCTCCACCCGCCGGGATGACACCCACTCCGACTTCAACAAGTCCCATGTAAGTCTCTCCGCAGGGCTGGCAGCGCGCCCCGTGCATCGAGATCTCGCATCCGCCTCCCAGGGCCATTCCCGCCGGGGCTGTGACAACCGGCTTGGAAAGGTATTTCATCCTCATGTTGGCGTCCTGAAATCTCATAATCATTTCATCCAGGATGTCCCAGTCCCCTTTCTGTGCGGCGACGAGGACCATAAAGATATTCGCGCCCACCGAGAAGTTTGCCCCGTGATTCGCCACAACGAGGCCTGTCCAGTCCTTTTCCACGATATCGCAGCTCTTGAACATCATGTCCATGACGTCCTGGTCGATGGAGTTCATCTTGGTGTGGAATTCAAGGCAGGCTACGCCATCGCCTATGTCGACGAGGGTGGCGCCGCCGTTCTGGGCGATTATTTTACTGCGCACTTTCAGGTTGGGCAGGAAGATTATCTTGGGGTTATCTTCAAGCTTAACATAGTTTTTGGCGTTGAAATCGTAGTAGTACTTACCGTCCACGCGCTTCTGGTAAAAAGATTCGAAGCCCGCCTTCAGCATATCCTTGATCTTCTGGGGGACGGCCTTGCCCATCTTTTCCATGACCGCTACGGAATCTTTAAGTCCCACGGCATCCCACGATTCGAAAGGCCCCAGTTCATGGTTATATCCCCAGCGCATTGCGTTATCAATGCCCACGATAGTGTCACTTATTTCCGGGACCCTGTTGGCCGCATAAATGAAGTTGTTCGAGAGGTATTCCCGGACGACATCACCGGCCTTGTCCTCGGCGTTGTAAACCGCTTTGAGCCGTGCCTGGATGTCTTCAATCTTTTTTGCTGAGTCTATGGATGCAAACTTGGGTTTATCGGCAGGCGCATACTCGAGGGTATTATAATCAAGCGCCAGCTTTTGCTTCTTGCCTTTAGAGTCTTTTGTTTTCTTATAGAATCCCTGCTTTGTTTTATTTCCGAGCCATTTCTTTTCCATCATTTTGGTCATGAAATCCAGGGGGATGAACAAATCCCTGCTCTCGTCTTTCGGGACGGCCTCGTAGAGGTTCTTCATGACATGGTAGCCGGTATCAAGGCCGACCAGGTCAAGAGTGCCGAATATCGCCGATTTCGGCCTGCCCACGGCCTTTCCGATGATTGCATCCATGTCTTCGACCCTGAGGCCCTTTTCCTTCATTAGATGGATGGCGTTGGAAATATCGAATACGCCGATGCGGTTGCCGACGAAGTTGGGGACGTCCTTGCATATGACGACCCCTTTCCCGAGCACTTCCTCGCAGAAGCGGACCATATATTCGACAACCTCCTTATCGGTCTCCTTCCCGGGTATTATCTCCAGCAGTTTCATATATCGCGGAGGATTGAAGAAATGGGTCCCCAGGAAACGCTTCTTCAGCGAGGGTCCGAAATTGGTTGAAATGTCCGATATAGGAATTCCAGAGGTATTTGTAGTGACAATGCAATTGGGGCCGATAACCTTCTCCACCCTGGCAAGCAGGTCCTGCTTGATCTTCAGGTTTTCAATTACTAGCTCGATTACCCAATCGTCGTTCTTCAGCCAGCCGAGGTTATCTTCGAAATTCCCGGCCTTGACCATTGGCGCCAGG
>CAZKYN010000104.1:0-11222 GCA_964556675.1 uncultured Syntrophaceae bacterium | reverse complement strand
TCGTAATTGTGGGTTTAGTCTTCTTTATAAGATGGATGTATCATGCGGGAAGGTGGACAACCGGGAATCATTCCGAAACCGCTCTGGATATTTTGAAGAAAAGATATGCGAAGGGGGAAATAGATAAAAAAGAGTTTGAAGAGAAAAGCCGGGATTTAAGCTGAAGAAGCACTACAGAAGGCTGCACTCCCTGACCCGCTTTACCACACAAAAAAGCGGGCTGCCTGTTAAGCCGCCCGCCCCCTGTACCTCAAGAAATCCTTTAAGGATTCATTCAACCTGCCTGATATCGTCCAGTTTCCAGTCAAGTCCCTTGCCTACAAAGGCCCAGTATTCCCGGATTTCGAAGGGGTTGTCCTTTGAGCCTTCCACGACCCTGTCCTGACTGTCGATTTTGTAATCCCTGATGAGGGCATCGATCTCGACGACCGCGACCTTGTCCTCGTTTTCCGCATCGGTTTCCACGAGTTCGACATTCTGGAAATAGACGATCTCGACGATGTTCCGAAGTCCGCTCGACCTTACTTGCGAAAGCTGTTCTTCGAGGTACCGGAACATCCTGTCCGTCATCAGGCGCTGTACCGGTTTCAGGTCTCCTTTTGTCCAGGCCGCCTGCACGGACTGGAAGGAACTCTTGGCGATGTCCTTGATGAAGTTTTCATTGATGGCGACATCGGGATTGAAGGACTTGTCCGAAGCCTGCTGAGCATAGGCAGGGGCAGCCTGCTCCTGGTACGTTCCTGCGGACGACATCATTGCCGCCTGCTCGCGCGATCTGGCGAAGCGCCGGTAAATGAAATATATGATTCCGCCGATCAGCAGAATTTCGATCAAACCCGGGGCGCCGAAGCCCTGGAATCCGTGTCCCGAGAACATTGAGAACAGCGCGCCGATAAGCAGCCCGCCCGCGATCATCCTAAACATCGGGCTGTTGAAGAAAGACGGCCTGGGCTGCGGGGCCTGCATACCCGGCTGGGGCTGGGCAACCGGCTGCTGGACCTGCCTCTGGGGCTGGGGCGTGTTGACCCGCGAGGAATTATAGCTGCGGAACCCGGACGACCTCCCGCCCCCCGCCCTGGCAAGTGCGTCGCTGACCAGGAGCGCGGAGAAGGCAAATACGAGCAGAGCTATAAGGAACTTTTTCATGTATCCTCCTGTTTGTCTTTTTGAAAGTTCTGGGAAACGGAGAATAGGTAATGAGCTGAAATTTGTCAATAAAATTAGAATGTGCTGACGATGCGCAGACACCGACGCAAGGACGTCCGTCGGTTGCTCTGCAAACCCGTCTTGAATAATCGATCAACTTTTTCTTTTTTGTTATACTGAACCCAAATAATTTCGGAGGACTGGTTATGGATATTGATCTGTTGCTCAGAAAATCCGAGAAGCTGGAAGTCGACTTCTACAAAAAGCCCCCGTCTTTCACTGCAAACCATGTCAGTTTTGAAGGGACCCCCAGGAAGCACCCCTATTCCACTGATCGCATAATGCTCATAGCGAAGCCCTTCTGCCGCGATGTCTGCTATTACGAGTTCAAATCCTCGGATGTGGACGGAATGGAAGAGGTCTCGAATCTGGTGGACCGGAAAGGGAATTCTTTGCCGGTTGTCAGGATCTGGGTCAAAAAGGGCCGGATTGCGATCAAGTCCGCCCCGTTCATAACGTGATTCGGACCCGGTCACTTCCGCCACTGCCGCCGGTCCCGGTTTGGAGAGGATGGGGGAGGTCATAATCATTTCTGCAAAGAAAATAATATCGAGCACAAGAAAAAATCAGGCCGCCCCTGATGGAAAAAATTCGTTGAAGGTACAAGAATGAAGTACTTTCCGAATCAAGGATCCCATATTGAAAGCAATTCGGTGTGTTTTCCTGCTTTTTCTGGTCCTGATCGTCTCATCCTGCGAGGGCCTTATCTATCAGACAGACGGAAAGATAAGGTGCACACCCTGGGACAGAGCGATTTACTACGAGACAGTCTTCCTGGACACCCCTGACGGTCAAATGATTGCCGGATGGTGGGTTCCCGCCGGACAGGAGAGGGCGGTTGTGCTCTATTGCCACGGCAATTCCGGCAACATATCACACAGCCTGGATATTGTGGACGCGTTCCGGAAAATGGGCCTGAGCACTTTCATTTTCGATTACCGGGGTTTCGGGCACAGCACGGGAAAGCCATCGGAAAGGGGTTTCATCCTGGATTCGGAAGCCGCCTGGAAGTTCCTGGTTGAGAAAAAATCCGTCCCCCCCGTGAAAATCATCCTTTTTGGAAGCTCCATGGGAGGGGCTTTGGCATCCCGGCTGGCCCGGCTCCACAGCCCGGCCCTGCTCATCCTGGAGTCTTCTTTCACGTCCCTGAACGATGTGGTTAAAGACAGCGCCCCGACATGGCTCCCTTCCGAGTATTTCATCCATGGCATGTACCGCACCAGGGAATACGTAAAAGAAGTTAAATGCCCCGTTTTGATCATCCATAGCAGGGATGATACCATGATTTCAGTCAGGCACGGGATGCAGCTATACGAAGCGGTCAGGAGCCGGAAAGAATTCATGGTCATCCAGGGCCCCCACGGGGCCGGCTTTAGCGACTATATAGATATGTATGCTGCCGGATTTGATCAGTTTATTTCCAAACATCTCAACTAATATTCCGGCTGTTGAAAAACATTCATCTGCTGCGTTGCGCTGCAAAACTAATCGCTCAACGTATTAACATATACGCCTCGCGATTACTTTTTTGCGCGCCTTGCATCTAAATGTTTTTGAACAGCCTGCAAAATATGTGAGATGAATCTCAATAAGCCCTGCCTTTCCTTTTTTGCATATCTAATTTCCCGTTGACTTAACAGCATTTTGTATTTAAATATCCGGTACTTAAAAACCTGCGCCTTTCAGGCGCCGATTATCTTCCCGGAGGACCCTTTTAAAAAACGGTGTTAAATTCAACAGCAGATATTTCCCGGCTCGACAGGGCGTTTGCGGCCGGGGCGGAGCGGGTTTCGGCGTGGGCGGAGCTGCTCGACCGCATCAATGTGTTTCCCGTAACGGATTACGACACCGGACGGAACCTCGTGATCAGCCTTTCTCCGCTGCTGCGCCTGGAAGCGGAGCGGTCCTCGGCAATCAGGAACCTGCTGCTCTATTCCCGCGGCAATTCCGGGATTATAGCCTCGCGCTTCCTTTCTGAAGCCCTGAAGGCGCAGGGCATTGGCGAGCTCGATGGCGCCTTCCGCAGGGGTCGCGAGAGCGCCTGGAAATCAATTGCCGATCCCCGGCCCGGCACCATGCTCAGCATTTTCGATGCCCTTGTGGAAGTCCTGGACATCAGCCCTTTGTCGGACGGCAATGGCAATGTCGAAAGAATTCTGGACCGCCTGGAAACGGCGGTGCTGGAGACGCCCGATTACCTGCCCAAGCTCAAACAGGCCGGTGTCGTCGATTCCGGGGCCCTGGGCATGTTCATCTATCTCGAGGGCTTTTTCCGGTCACTGGAGGGGAACGGCAACGGGGGACGGGCATTCCGTCAGATAACGTCCACCTTCAGCCGGCGCCTCAATATTTCATCTGCTTACGAGGACGATTCGAAAGCCGACTACTGCGTCAGCGCAGTTTTCGAAAAGGGGGCCGGTTCGGGGGAGATTTCCAGTGAGCTGTCCTCCCTGGGCGACAGCCTTGTCGTGCTGGATGAAAAAGATTTCGTGAAAGTCCATTTCCACACGGACGACGAAAGCAGTGCGAGGAAAAAGATCGCGATGCTCGGCCGCGTGCTCGAATGGACAGCGGATGATATAGCCGCCCAGAAACAGATAATCCCGGTATCTGATACGTCTCAGGCAGCCCACATTATGACAGATGCGGCCGGGTCGCTGACGCGGGACCTGGCAAGGAGGTGCGGGATAACCCTGCTCAACAGCTATATCACCTGCGGCAGCCGCTGCCTGCCCGAGACCCATCTGGAGCCGGCCGACCTGTACGGGGCCATGCGCGGCGGCTTGCGGGCCTCGACCTCGCAGGCGTCCGTTTTTGAAAGGCGACAGTATTACCAGAGCGCCGTCGAGCTGTACGGGAATGTCCTTTACCTGTGCGTCGGGTCCGTTTACACCGGGAATTACGATGCCGCCATGGCCTGGAAAAAGGAAAACGATGCGGAAGATAATTTCATTGTCGTGGATACCGGCGCAGCTTCGGGACGCCTGGCTGTTATGGCGCTCTCATGTGCCCGTTTCCTCCAGGGCTGTCCCGGGCTGAAAGAGTTCCTCGATTTTGCGAAGTGGTCCGTGGACAACAGCAGCGAGCTGATCTTTATAGACAAACTGCAGTACCTCGCTGCCGGCGGGCGGCTGTCGAAAACAGGGGCGTTCTTTGGCGACCTGATGAATATGAAGCCGGTCATCAGCCCGTTCCCGGACGGGGCCGTAAAAGTCGGCGCGGTGCGCAGCCGGGGCGACCAGGTCAAGTTTGCGATAGATAAAATAAATGCGGCCAAACAGCAGGCGAAATCCGGCAAACTCCTCCTGCTGCTGGAGTACACCGATAATGCGCAATGGGTAGAGCGGGAAGTAAAGCCCGGGATTGAAAAAGAGCTCCCCGGGTCGGATATCATTGTCCAGCCGATGTCGCTGACAACGGGAGTGCATGTGGGGCCTGGGGCGTGGGGCGTTGCGTATCAGCCAGTATCAGACTAGGTCACGTCCGCCTTTGAGATTCGTCACTCCCGGGGGTGACGAGTTGTAGCGATGCTCGGGGATGACATAAAGTATTATTGAGAGGGCACTACGCCTTCCCGAATTTGATGGACATCAGCTCGCGCTGGCGGCCGCGATAGGTTTTGTCCGCCTTCTCCCTCTCCATCACTTTTTTGTAAAGCTTGAACATTTTATAGTTCTGCGATTCGTTCTTGTAGAAGGTGTCCCAGGCATAGAAGTACATTTCCTGGAGCCTCTCCGGGGAGATTTGCCTTGGCTGGAAGACCACCTTATCGGTCGTGTAATTCCGCCAATCGTAAGAGAGGACCCGGTTTTCACGCTGGATATCTTCAAAGGCCCGGGTGTGAGGGAAGGGCGTGAGCACCGTAAATTCAGCAAGGTCCAAGTCTATCTCGAGCAGAAAATCCACGAGCCTCTTGATGTAATCTTCCGTATGGTCGTCGAGACCCAGCAGGATAGTCCCTTCCACGGCGATGCCGTAATCTTTGTAGCGCTTCACCCTGTCCCGGATATAGTCGGAGGTGTCGAAAATCGCCTGGTAGACGTACCAGGCCCCCGCCTGGGCGGCAAGGTCGAGGACTTCGTCGTCGTTCTCGATAGGGTGGCAGCACCATTTTTTCCTGAGCGGGATCATCTCCCGGAAAAGGTCCATCTCCCATTGCTTGTCCTGGGCCAGGGAATTATCCACAATGAAGAGGCGGTTATTTTCTATGCCCGCCATTTCCTCGATGACCCTGTCGAGCGGACGGGGACGGAAGTTCCGGCCGCCCAGGAAGCTTGAGCAGCACGGATAGCAGTTGAACCGGCAGCCGCGGGAGGCATGGAAGAGATCGAACATCTGGATGCCCTTATAATTGTATAGCTGCCTCGCGAGGATGTCCCGCCTGGCGGGCCCGATCAGCCGGGTGTCGGGATAGTCGGATTGGAAGTCATAGACTTTGGCCAGTTTCCCGGATTCGAAGTCCCGGATCACCTGGTCCATTCTGCCTTCAGCCTCGCCGAGGAAAACCGAATCGGCGTGCTTCATTGTCTCTTCGGCGTGGAGCATCGTCGCTATCCCGCCGAATATGACCTTTGTGCCCCTGGCCCGGTAATAATCGGCGATTTCCCAGCCGCGCCGGACCTGGCAGGTGAGCATGACAGATATCCCGACGAGGTCGGCCGGGCCGTCAAAATTTATCTCTTGAACGTTTTCATCCGTGAACTCGACCTCAACATGGCCCGGGAGCGCGGCTGCAAAGACGACAGGTCCATGGGGCGGCAGGTGAAATTCCGTCTGCCTCTGGAGCTTTTCCCATCTGGGATAGATCAACTTGAATTTCACTATGCTATTCCTCGTCCCGGAACACTGCCTGTTCAATCTTCTTGTTCAGTTCCACGTCCCTGAACTCAAGCAGCGTCACGGTGTCCTCTTTCTCGTAAATTTTTATGCTGTTCATGATCCCGGGCTTGTCGGAGAGGGACATCTCGATCTTTTTGATGAATTCGGAAATGCCCTTTTGCCGAGGCGTGAGTACAATAAGCCTTGGTTTCCCTTTTTTGAGAGCGGCCTTGAAATGCCTGCTTTCGAAGTTCCCGTTCATCCAGCCTGTTATCTCCTGGAACACCATGCCGCGCGACATCGAGCCGCTGTCGGACATGATCTTCTTCCCGTTCTTGTCGATGCTGTAGTGGACCGTTTTGCCGTTATTCACTACGAGCACGTCTTTGAAGGGGCTGGTGTATTCCCATTTCATGCAGGACGGCGCCTGGAAATACATGCGGCCCTCGGACACGAGAGGCTTGGCGAGAATGGGCGTTATTTTTTTCTGGACAAACCCGGCTTCCAGGCTCTTTATTTTCCCGAGGTCCTGCTTTATGCCGTCGAGGGTGTCCGCCCAGCCGATAAGGCAAAAGCATATAATGAGTAATAATGAGCTGTTCAAAATTCTTCTACTGAAAGACACTCGCGATTCCTTAGGTTACAACTGTAGGGGCGGGTTTAAAACCCGTCCGGTTTCTGAATTACCCTGTATCGGGCGGGTCTGATACCCGCCCTGCAACTCCTGAGCAATGCTGTTCAAAAGTGCTCTCCCCGACAGGGATGCAAGGCGCGCTAAAACCGGATCGCGAGGCGTATATGGAAATACGTCGAGCGGTTCGGTTTGAAGCAACATGAGTGCCTTTGAATGCCGACTAGTACATCCCGCCGTTAATGCCTATTACCTGACCCGTCACATACGAGGCGTCTTCCGAACAGAGGAACCGCACGACTTTCGCGACTTCCTCAGGACGGCCGACCCGGCCCATAGGGATCATCTGCTTGATCCTGTCCACCGGGGCATCCTTGATCATCTCGCCTTCGATCAGGCCGGGAGCCACCACATTCACCCGCACTCCGAGCCTTGCCACTTCTGAGGCCAGAGACCGGCTTGCGGCGATCAGGCCCGCTTTGGCCGCGGAATAGTTGACCTGGCCCCGGTTGCCGATCAATGCCGAAAGGGAGGAGATCGTGATCACCGATCCGCGCTTTTTCCTCAGCATCTTTTTGAGCACGGGCTTTGTGATGTTATAGAAGCCTTTCAGAGAGGTGTCGATCACCGCGTCCCAGTCTTTCTCCGGCATCATGATGAAGAGCCCGTCGGCAACCACGCCGGCGTTGTTGACTAAAACCTCTAGATCGTCATGGCGGGAGAGGACCTGCTCGATGTTGGCAGCGCACTCTTTCGCGTCCCGCACATCGAACCGGTACAGTTCGCCGTCGCCGCCGGCCGCCCTGACGGCCTCCAGCGCCTCCGCTGCGGCCGCATCGTTGGCCCTGTAATTCATGATTATGAAATATCCGGCTTTCGCGAGTTCCAGCGAGATCGCCCGTCCTATGCCTCGCCCGGCGCCCGTCACCAGGGCGGATCTTTTATTTCCCATGCATTCTCCTTACCTCTTTGAAAAGTTTACGATTCGAGAAGGTTCCGCACCTCGTCCGGTATAAGCATCAGCATGTCCATTTCGGGCGTTTTCACCGCAACCTGCTCGCTCCGGCCCTTGGCGCAGATCTTCGCGTCCGACTTGCGCCTGATCTCGAAGTCCACGATGATCTTGTATTTAGCCTCGACGAGTGTGGCCCTGCAAATTATCACGTCTTTGTGGCGCAGGGGGAAAACATGCTTCACCGAGGTTTTAATTATCGGATAAATATGGCTCGTCTTCTCGTAAAGACCGAAGAGGTCCACGCCGAGGCTGTCGAACAGGGCGCCCCGGGCGTTGTCCATGTATTTCAGGTAGTTGCCGTGCCAGACGATCTGCATCGGATCCAGGTCATAGAAAGGCACAGTCAGTTCCAGTTCTATGCTTTTTCTTCTTTTCTCAGGCATTTTTCAAGCTGAACAGGTCTGTATTCGCGATTACGCCGGCAATGCGGTTGATATCGCTGTCAAGCGGACGGTCCTCCAGGACGGCGGGTGAGAGGTTGCGGACCGTCTTGTAGACGGACAGCAATTCGGGACGCGAGTCGATGTCCTGCCTGGCATCGCAGCCTTGCGCGGCGGCCAGCAGGTGGATGGAGATCGTCCGCTCCACGAGCTCGCAGACCCGCGCAGCGTCCCTCGCGGCGATCGTGCCCATGCTGACCTTGTCCTGGTTGTGCGATTCCGTCGAGCGGGAGAAAGAGCCCGCGGGCATCGTCAATTTCAGCGCTTCGGCTGCCAGGGCGGAAGATGATATTGAGAGGGCCTTGAACCCGTGATTGAAAAGCCTCCTCTCGTCCTGCACCAGGACGAGGTCGGCCGGAAGCCCCCTGTTCACATGCGAGTTCACCAGGATGGCGACCTGCCTGTCGCACATGTCCGCCGCCGAGGCCAGGGCCATTTTCAGGGCATCCATGGCAAACGCGATGTGACCGCCGTAGAAGTTTCCGGTGGTAAGGACCTCCCCGGTCCGCGGTTCGAGCAGCGGGTTGTCGTTGGCGCTGTTTGCTTCGGTCCGGACCCATTCGCCGATCCATTGCAGCGAATCGATAAGCACTCCCAGCATGTGCGGGGCGCACCTGATGGAATAGGGGTCTTGCAGAGTTTCCGGGGTATCGGCTTCCAGCAGGGCTGCAGCGCCGTTGCTTTGCAGGAGTCTGCGGAGCTTTGCCGCTATCTCTGCCTGTCCGGCATGCGGTTTGGCGTTGAATATCGTGGGATGGAAATGATGCGCTTTTCCCCTCAGGGCGTGGATGCTCAGGGCCGTGGCGCAAACTGCCGCATCCGCTATCCGGCGGGCGCGCACCGCGGCGATCACGGCAACGCCCGTCATCACGGAGGTACCGTTCACAAGCGAGATCGGCTCCTTGGGCTTGAATTTGTAAGGCTTGAGACCGGCGTCCTTGAGCGCGGCGGCCGCAGTCATCCGCCTGCCCTTGTAATAGACCTCCCGTTCACCATTGAGACATGCGGCGATGTACGACATGGGGGTCAGGTCCCCCGATGCCCCGACCGATCCCTCGCAGGGCACAACCGGCGTAATTCCGTGATTCAGGAAGGCGGCCATCTGTTTCAGGAGTTCCATGGAAACACCCGAATAGCCGCGGGCCAGGCACAACAGGCGGCAGAGCAGGGCGGCCCGGGTTTCCTCTACGGAGAAAGGCTCGCCGGTGCCGCATCCGTGAAAACTCAGCAGGTGGTTTCCGTTGTCCAGGGCCGTCTTCATGGACAGTCGCTTGGAACAGGACTTCCCGAAGCCGGTCGTGACCCCGTAAACGGGTACGCCGTTTTCCAGGGCGTTCATGAGCTGCTTGCGGCTGCGTTCGATTTTTCTTACGAATACGGCGCTTGAGCTGAGGCTGACCCTCGCCTCGCCCTTTGCCACGGCATAGATGCCGTCCAGGTCTATTTCACTCTCGCCGACAGTGATTCCGGTCTCGGCGCTCTCTGCGGTCTTCAATTTATGTGTCGCCATCTGATTTCCTGACTACGTCCCGGGAACCGGGGAAATTGCTTAAGGGCGGAATATATAGAATTATGCCTCTTTTCACAAGCCCCTTATAAACAGGGCATTTCCCCTGAAATGCGTCCAGGACCCGGATTGCCCGGGTTGACATGGACGCCAAGCTGCGCTACTTATCCCGGCCAGTGAGGAAACAGTCATGAAAAGAGAAATTTCGGGCTTCTACGAGGCTTTTGCCGGCCGGGATCAGGACTTGAAGCGTGAGTACATACTTTCGGGATGCAGCCGCGAGGATTTATTCCGTCTGGCAGGGGAGATGAATAACGCATTTTCCGGCCCTAACCAGGGCCGCAAGGCATGCGTATGCTCCGACAAAAAGGAAATCATCATGGCCGCGATCCTCGCATCCCTGGCGGGCGGCCCTGAACTGATCATACCCCATGCGCTTTCGGCTCCGGTGATCGGCGATATCCTGAAATCCCTGGATTGCCTGCTGGTGGCTGAATGCGGCGAAGATAGCCCCTTTCCGGAAGAAACCGTCTTCCTGGGGGGCACAAAGAGTCCCGTGCCTCTCCCGTCTTTATCTCTTGACCCGGACCGCACGATGCTTTCCATGTTCACGGGCGGCTCCACGGGCAAACCGAAGGTTTGGCAAAAGACCGCGCGCAATCTTTTCGGAGAGGCAAAACACCTTGCGGACAAGTTCGGGATCTCCCGGGATGATCTTATCCTCTCGACCGTCCCGCCCCGGCATATCTACGGCCTGCTCTATTCGGTACTGGTACCGCTTGTCTCGGGCGCCAGTGTCATAGGCGGAATGCCGGCCTTCCCGGGCGAGATAATCTCTGCTGTGGACCGGCACAAGGCGACTGTGCTGGTGAGCGTTCCCATCCATTACAGGATTCTGAAGGCAGCGGAATTCAGGATGCGCTCCCTGAAGACGGCCTTTTCCTCGGCGGGCGCCCTGGCCAAGGAGGATGCGGATTACTTCTACACGCAAACCGGCATTGCGGTTAACGAGATTTACGGCTCCACGGAGACAGGGGGAGTGGCCTCCCGCAGGATCGCCCTTGGCGAGCAGGTCCTCACGCCATTTGGCAACGTCTGCTTCAGGATCGAAAAAGGCGTCTTGAAAATAAAATCGGAATTCGTCTCGCCGGACCTGCCGAAGGATGCCGCGGGCTTTTTTATGACTTCCGACCGGGTCCGGAAAGAGGGGACCGGCTTTGTCCTGCTTGGGCGCGTGGACGACATCGTCAAGGTGGGCGGCAAGAGGGTGGACCTCGCTGAAATCCAGCAGGTCATCAAGAAAATTGCGGGTGTGGGCGATGCCAGGGTTTTTGCCGTACGGGCCCGGAACGGCCGCCAGAACGAGATTGCGGCCCTGGTCGCGGGCGTGGCCGAGGAGACGGATATCAGGGCCGGCATAGGCAGGGTTCTCGAACCGCATTGCCTGCCCCGCCGCATCAAAATAGTCCGCAGGCTCCCGAGCCTGCCCACCGGAAAACCCGACCGGGAGCAGATTGAGAAAATTTTTAATCAGGACTGAATCAAAACGGAGCCTTGGCCTTTTCAGGGCCGGGCGCCAAAAATGCCCTGATGTTGCCCAGATGG
>CAZKYN010000103.1:0-11384 GCA_964556675.1 uncultured Syntrophaceae bacterium | reverse complement strand
CTGAAGCTTGCGGGCTTTCGTGTTTTTGGGATCAGCGAAAACCACATGGTTCACCGTCATTACGACCCAGCGGTATTCCCCCTTTCTGAAATCCTTTCGGGCCCTGGCCAGTACCGCTTCGGCCCCGCCCATGTATTCCACGTAGCGCTTGGAGGCTTCCACCGGGGGCAGCGGGTTGAGATGGGCCGGGTTGCCGTCAAACCATCCCAGGTATTTCTGGTAAACGGCCTTGGAATCATGATTAACTGTGCCGTAATAGCCGCGGTTAAACCACTGCTTTCCGAGTTCATCCGGAAGAGCGAGTATGTCCGCTATTTCATCCATCGTGTATCCCTGATTGGCCAGATGCAGCGTCTGGTCATGGATGAACTTATAGATATTTGCCTGCTTTTTGAGCCAAAGCCTTAAATTGTCCTTTCCCCAGAGCGGCCAATGATGGCTGACGAACACAACCTCAGCCTGATCTCCGAAAAGGTCCAGGGCTTCGTTCAGGAAGTAGGACCAGGCCTTGGCATCGCGCACCTGCGCGCCCCTGAGAGTATAGAGATTGTGCAGCGTATGGCTGCAATTCTCCGCCATGCATAATGCTTTGAACTGGGGAAAGTAAAAGTTCATTTCCGTGGGCGCCTCAGTCCCGGGGGTATACTGAAAGACTATCCTGATGCCGTCAATTACCTTCTCCTCGCCCGTTTTGGATATGATATCCGTGGGGGGGATCAGGGTTACAGATCCGGCAGCGGTGCCCTTCCCCAGACCGGCATCCACCTGGCCCTTAGAACCCTTGGGCAACAGGGCCCCATACATATAAAGTCCGCGGCGACCCATCGCCGTGCCGGCCATGACGTTTTCACTCACGGCATGTTCCATGAAACTCTGAGAAGCAAATATCCGGGCTTTGCCGGCCGCAACTTCCTCCTCGGAAACCACGCCTTTAACGCCCGCCCAATGGTCCACGTGGCTGTGAGTATAGATAACCGCAACCACCGGCCTTTTCCCGAGGTGCTTGTAGACAAGCTCGAGTCCCGCCCTGGCTGTTTCGGCGGAGGTGAGGGGATCGATTATTATATATCCGGTATCGCCGGCGATAATGCTCATGTTAGCGAGGTCATACCCCCGGATCTGGTATATCCGTTCGGTGACTTTGAAAAGCCCGTGATAATTGTTCAGCCGCGCCTGCCGCCAGAGGCTCGGGTTCACTGTTGCGGGGGCTGAAGAACTCTGGCTGAGAAATGAATAGCCCTGCATATCCCAGATTACGTTCCCCTTTTCACCCTTGATTACCATGTCGGGGAGATTGGCAATGAATCCACGCCGGGCGTTTTGGAAATCATCATCGTTGCCGAAAGGAAGGGTGTTCAGTACGGAGGCGTTTATTTTTTTTGTTTCTGCAGTGGCCGCTTTCGGAGCGTCTGCAGCCGAAGAAAGGCCGGCGGAACAAATAATCAATGAGACCGCAACAGCAACAAACAGAATAAAATTTTTCATGAATCTCCTCCCGAGCGGTCTTTATGGATTCCACCGCAATGTGAATGCGAGGAAATGTATTGCACTGTCGTTGAAACTTCCGGCTACACGGCCCGCGAATCCCCGGTCCTGATCGACACTGAGGTCGCCCATCCAGACGAGCTCATAAGAAAGCCCGAGGTTCACTTTCGGATTCATCTGCCATTGTGTCCCGAGTCCTATGCGATAGGCCTCGCCGACAGCAAAATCAACCGTCCGGTGCTCATCTTTTACCGGCGAGCTGTCGTAACCGATTCCCGCTGTGAAGGTCCATTCCGGCGACGCCCGGTACTGCAGTCCGAGCGCAATGTTCCAGGTGTCCTGGTAATCCCTGTCGACAGCAAGACTGGTGGAAGCGGCCGAGTTTACAGTAATGTCCATTTTTCCGAATCTCGACCAATCCTGCCAGCCCACGTTGCCCATGACGGCCCATTTGTCATTGAGCTCATGATAACCGCTGAAAATAAGCATTTGCGGGACACGCATGTTCAAGTCGACATTGGCGTTGAGAAGTCCGCGCGAGGCCAGGATGTTCTGCATGACCGGCCCCAATCCGCTGAATTCAGGCGTGGTATTGAAATCCAGTCTCACTTCCGAAAAATATGTGAGTCCGAAACGGGTCCTGTCGCTTGCTTCCACAAGCACGCCCAGATCGGCCCCGAACCCCCATTTTTCATTCTTGAGCTTGAGTTCGCCATCAGGCAGGCCGGTAGGGATCGGGAAATTATTATTAACCGCGACTTTCTCGTTGAAAGTGCCATACATTGCGTTAAGGCCCGCCCCGACCGAGAGCCGTTGGGAAACACGATAGCTCACCGCCGGCATTATCGTGTACCCGACCAGATACGATTCTTTGATATAATAACGGCCGGCCCACCCGTCATCGTATTTCTGGTTCAGCCCGAAGTAGGAGAATATACCCAGTCCCGCCTTAACATCATTCGAAATGCCGTGCGTATAGAATATGCCCCCGCCCGGCAAAAATCCGATGGGATTCCCGCCGTCGTTTCCCGAGACATTGGTCGACGCATCGGGTGAAAATTTTAAATCACCGTAGAGGGCCTGAACGCCTATTTCCAGTTCCGATTTACTCAGTCTGGTCATTCCGGCCGGATTTTTGAAGAGCGTGGAGGCATCCTGGGCGCGTGCCGCATAGCCGGCGGTGGCGAGACCCACATCGGAAGTCCCGATTTCATAAAGCGCGATTCCCGCAGCTTGAACGAGCCCGCAAGTGAAGATCGCAAAACACAAAAGAGTACCGATCCCAGTAACAATCCGCGCGAACATTATGATATCTCCTTTCGACACCAAAGTGTGGACCCGGAAAAATGTCTCCTTTCCGATTACAATCTCACGTCGTCCCTCTCTCTTTCCAAGGATGCATTGTGAATGAACCGGCCCTGATGTTTGGTTGACATGCAGTGATTTTCCTGAAGAACAGATTGATTTTAAAGTTTATTTTAGATCGCACGGTAGAGTTTGTTTGTCAAGATGTATAGTAATAATGTGGAATGATTCCGGGGAAATCCATCGAAATTTTACCGGGAATTGCCGGAGGAAAGGCGCTTTTCATCTGGTCAGTCCTTTTTTTGCGATTCTTGACCGCCTCAGTTCATGCCGACCACGGGTTCAGTCCGGCCCCTTTGTGGATACTCGTTCAACCGGCCACAATTTCGTATTTCCCAATGAAAAGAGAGGGCCCGTTCCCGTCCGGAACCGGCATTCTATTTGTATTTTCTCCCGTACTCAATCCCAAGCTTTTTCATTCGACTCCGTAATGTGCTCGGGTTTACCCCCAGCATCTGTGCAGCTCCGTTTGCCCCTTGAACCCTTCCTTTCGTCTCCCGGAGAATTCGAGCGATATGCTGAGCGCTGATTTCATTAAGGGTGAGCGACTTCAGTTTCAAATCAGATATCGAAGCGGTTTCTCTACTCCCATTCCCGAACATGTTGTCAAAAGTCAATGGGCCCTTTCTGTTCAAAATCATTTCGCGTTCGATTACGTTTTCCAGTTCACGCACATTGCCCGGCCAGTCATATTCCAGCAGGCGGGTTTTGGCTTTTTGCGTGAGTTCAGGCAGAATGGGCATTTTCAGCTCCCTCGCCTTTTTTTTCATAAAATTGAAAACCAGTGATGGTATGTCCTCTTTTCTTTCCCGCAGCGGCGGAATTTTGATAGGGAAGACATTTATCCTGAACAGCAGGTCCTGCCGGAATTCCCCCGATCTGACCATCTCGTCCAGGTCCCTGTGGGTGGCAGCGATCATCCTTATATCAACGGGGATGATTTTTGATCCGCCGACGCGCTCGATTACTCTTTCCTGAATGACACGCAGCATTCTGACCTGGGCCGGCAGAGGGAGTTCCCCGATTTCGTCGAGGAAAATGGTGCCGCCGTTTGCACGCTCGAAACGCCCTCTCTTCTGCTCTATGGCCCCGGTGAAAGCCCCTTTCTCGTGACCGAAGAGTTCACTGTCAATAAGGTTTTCCGGTATGGCGCCGCTGCTCACGGTAATGAACGGTCCCTTGTTGCGCACCGATAAAAGATGAATCGCCCCGGCCAGGACTCCTTTGCCCACGCCGGTTTCGCCCAGGAGAAGCACCGGGCTTTCCAGGGGTGCGACTTTCCTGACCATTTCCATTACGGACCTCAAGCCGAAATCGGCGCCGATTATCTCTTCGGCCGACAGGCCCATCAATTCCTTTCGCAGGTATTTGTTATCATCCGACATCATGTCCTTGAACCGGATGACCTCCTCGTAGATCAAAGCGTTGGACAGGGCTATCGCGAAGGGTTCGTTCAAAAGCGAAAATAAATGCGCATGCTGCTCGGAATATCTGCCGGGACCCTCGGCCGTCAAAAGCAGGGAACCCATTCTCCTGTTTTCTATGACAAGCCGCATCACCAGTGCCGATAGCGGCTTGGGCAAGTTCAAAGACGAAATGAGGTGTCTCACAACAGGATCTGATTCCGGCTGCGGGATTATGCGTACATTCGGGATTCCGGCATCGGTTAGAACCGCCCTTCCCTTGTCATCGAGAGGCGTTATCACATCGTGCGTTGTGTTTCCCAGGCGCGAGATGCGGGTTGTGGTGCGCAGCGCCCCATTGCCTTCTTGGTACAGGTGAAGTGACATCATATCAAGGGGAATGAAATTTCCCAGAAAATCGAATGAACGCCGCATTGCGGTTTCCAGATCCAGGCTCCCACATATCCTGAGAGTCATGTTACGGAAGAATTCATTTTCGTTGAAATCCATGACAACCCACCTATTAGATGTTCGATAATTTATCAGCTGCGAAGTTTCGCAGATTATACATAAACTTCGAAATATAGCAATTATTGCTGCGGATATTCGCAGTTCAATATGGAAGGATTTTCCAAATCTAAGGATTTATTAACAATTCTAATTGGCATGTTCGATGCTTTTATTAATTCAAGAACAAGAAAGATTATCAATAATGAAATGGATGGAAACAATCAAAATCAGCATTGCCGAGAACAGGCGTTCGGCATTGGACCGGCAGCTTGCAGCTATCCTGACAGATTTGAACACTGCGCCACACGTTCAAACTATCAAGCTCTATCAGAACCTGCAGGACGGGGATATGTGCATACACCTGAGTTGGAGCAGTGGGAAAGCCAAACTCCAGGGGAGCGAGACAGGGCTTTTCCTGGCCCATCTCCTGAAGGAATTTGGGCTGACTTCTCATTCCGTATGGATCGAGAAAGAGTGATCAAGGCAGTTCTGCAATCGAGATAAGAAACGCCAGGACGGTGTTTGTTAATTAAACGTCAGATGGAGAAGAGAAATGAAAAATGATGAGAAGCAGAAAGAAGTAAGCCGGCGCTCGATACTCAAAGGAGCAGCGGCTTTTGGCGCCATGGCCTCCATGGGAGGCCTCGCATTGAACATGGCAGCTCCCGGGTCAGCTGAGGCTGTTGAAAAAAAACTTCCCAAGAAATGGGATGAGACATGGGACGTAGTGGTGGTTGGATCCGGCTTTGCGGGGCTGGCCGCGGCGGCGGAAGCGGCGGCGGCGGGAGCCAAAACCGTTATTCTTGAGAAAATGCCCATTTATGGCGGGAACTCCATAATTAACGGCGGCGGTTACGCAGCCTGGGACAGTAAACTACACCTGCGGCAAAAACTCAACCTGGGCGAGGACAGCGTCAAAGGGCATATCAACGACACGCTGAAGGGGGGAGACTATTACAATATGCCCGAGCTGGTCGAAGTTCTGGCTAACGAGTCGCCGGCTGCCCTGAACTGGATGATAGACGAGGGAGGCCTGAAACTCCGAAATGTAGTTAACAGGGGCGGCGGACACTACGCTTACCGCTGCTATTTTTCTGAAACGATGTGGGGAAAGGACTATACGGAAGCCCTCAAAAGAATCGCTGAGAAACGCGGTGTCAAGATGGCGCTCAACTCCGAGGTAACCTGGATATGGCGTAAAGATTCCGACCCCAAGAGCCCTGTTCTGGGACTGGAGGTGAAGAGAGGCAGAAGGCTGGTGAATATAAAGGCCAAAAACGGCTTGGTACTTGCGTCCGGCGGCTTCAGCCGCGACATCAGGATGCGGATGGAACAATTCCCCAAACTCACGGAAGTCTTCGACAGCACGAACCATAAAGGCGCGACGGGCGAAATGATCCGATATGCCCAGGCCATCGGCGCGGACGCCCTGCATCTGAATTTCATCCAGTTATATCCCTTTGCCGATCCGAAAACAGGCACCCTCGATACCCCCGCCGTGTTTCCTTTCAGCGGACCGGGGAGAGGCGCTATTTACGTCAGCAAACAGGGAAAACGTTTCGTCAGTGAGCTGGAGCGCCGCGACGTGTGCGCCTTTGCCCAGACCAATATGGGTCCTGACGCGAAACCCACCTATACTATATTCAATGCCGTTATGGTCCCGCTGATGGGCTACAAGCAGGAAGAGGTTGATGCCGGCCTGAAAAAAGGCCGTTTTGTCCAGGCTGATTCGATCGCGGAGCTTGCCAGGAAAGTCGGCCTGCCCGAGGCAGCCCTGGTAGAGACCGTCAACAAGCACAACCAGTATCTCAAGGACGGTAAAGACCCCGATTTCAACAAACCTATTACCAAAGCGATGCTTCCCCTCGATAAAGGTCCCTTCTTTGCAGTGGCGCAGTGGCCGGCTGTGCACCACACCATGGGCGGACTGAGGATCAATAAGAATGCCCAGGTCGTGGACATCTTCGGGATAGTCATCCCCAAATTATATGCCGCCGGCGAGGCGGTGGGTGGTGTTCACGGCTCCAACAGGCTGGGCACAAATGCCACAGCTGATTGCGTGGTCTTCGGCAGGGTCGCCGGGAGGAACGTGGTAAAAGCTTAACTTTGCAGTTTTCTCAATCAATAATGATTCATCTCGTTGCGGAGTCATCCTGAGCAAGGGTTTGGACACGGTCAGGGACTCCGCAACGGCAATTTAATGACGGCAGGCATAATTAAAGGGGAGACGGCATTCGGCTTAAACTGCTGCGGCAGTACGCTGAAACCCTGAGTTTCCACACCAGAATTCATGGAGAATACCGGATGAAAACGAAACTGGCAGTATCTGTCCTGGTAATTATTTTATAAGCTTATTGTTCGTTATAACCCTGACGGCCGGCGGCCCGCCTTTAAAGGAAAATGCCTGTGCCTCTTGCCACAAGGACTATAACGCGATATTCCCCAAGTCTCACCCTGAAATGGGTAAAGGCGAAGCGTGCCTTTCCTGTCACACTCCGGACTCGAAAAACAGGGAAGCGACTAAGTTTTCCTCGGCGATTCACACGGTGCACAAGGATGGAAAAGCTAAACTGCAGTGCTCGGCCTGTCATGCGCTGTAATGCCGGCCCAGGGCTCTTGTAATCATCAATGCTGATAAATAAATTTTTAAGAGGAAGGACCGGAGGCTCAATTGGTCCTTCCGGTCCCATTCAAAGCTTTCCAGCTTAAAATCCTCATTCCTCTGGAACACAGCTTAAAAGTTTCGAGAACGAAGGCATCAGCAAGCGGAGCCGTTCAGAGTTCACCTGTTCTAAAGGCGGGGTCAATTCAATTGGAGTGCAATTATATTCCTTTACCTGACAAGGTAAAGCAAGCCAAGTGACGCGATTACAATCAGGTGCGCCACGATGATTGAATCCAGATTCTGGAAAAAGAACTCGTTCGCTTTCTGGATAGACTCCAGCCCTCCCAGCATCCTCCTGAACACTTCCAGTCCCCGGTATTTGTTGTCCGTGGACATGTCGCCCTGGAAGGCGAACATCGGGTTGATTGCATAAACGTGATCAAGGGGGCGGAAGATGACGTCCGCCACTATCCCTTCCCACGGTTTATAGGCGATTGATTCGGCATAATGCCTGCTCAGGGCGTATGCATGGGCGAGACTCTGGTATCTGACTTTCTGAACGGCAGGGTCCGCGGTCTTTCTGCTCGACCGGATCAGTGCCCCGAACAGCATGACCTGCCAACCGGGGTTGCTCGCGAGAAAGCGGGTGCAACTTTCCAGGCGCTCCGAATCGAAGCGGTCGAAGACCACGTCGTCCTCGAAAACGGCAATGCTCCCTGCGCCGGCTTCCAGGCCCCGCCGCAGGCAGGCCATGTGGGACTCATAGATGCCCTGCTCGACATTTGAGGGATGCCGCTTGACGATGAGGAATTCGATTCTCCCTTCCAGCCCGACTTTGGCGAACTGGGCCAGGGCGGCCCGCCGCCTGTCTTCGCGCTCTTCCAGAGAGATGCAGTAGATCCGGTCGAAGAAATCCCAACCAGCAGGAGTTGTCCTTGGGGCGGCATTGGCGTTGACGTTATCCATGCTCGTCCTTTCAAACATTTATTGCCGGTATACATAGAAAACCCGCGCCCTGTCAAGATATGCTGGAAAACGACCCACGATTCGTGTATTGAACCGAAATCCCATGCGAAGGAAGACCGGCAGCACCTTGCAAAAACACAAGTATTTCAAAAGATGGGCTCTTGCACTGGTCCTGGCCCTGGCTGTGACCGGCCTTTTTTGGGCGGGACTGCAGCGCCTCAAGCTTGAATCCGACATCCTGTCGTCCCTGCCCCAAAACGACCCCATCCTGGCCGACGCAAGCCAAGTCCTGACAAATCACCCGATCTACGACCGCGTTGCAATAGACGTTTCGCTTGCGGAAGGTCCGGCGTCCCTGCTCGATGAGGGCGCGGCATTCGTTGAAGACAGGCTGCGCGCGAGCGGTCTATTCCGGGAGGTCGGTTTCCAGAGCGCCGGCCGGCTCATGCCCTCCCTGGTCCGCCATGTGACTGACAGCCTTCCCATCCTTTTCTCCCGGGTCGACCTGGAAGAGAATGTCAAGCCGCTGCTGGAACCGGACATGATCAGGAAGGCCCTGGAGGCGCATGCGGCATCACTGCAGGACCTGGGCGGAATCGGCCAGGCCGCGTGGATTGCCGAAGATCCGCTGAACCTGCGCTATCTCGTCCTCTCCCGCATGGCTTCGCTGGCCCCTGCGAAAGGCGGCCGTATCGAGAACGGCAGGCTGGTATCGGGGGACGGCAGGCATATCCTGGTCGTCGCGGAGCCGGCCTCTTCCGGCATGGACACGCGGTATGCCAGGAGGATCACGGCCCTGATGGACGAGACTGCGTCCGGCCTGAACGAAAAGTTTAAAGCGCGCGGCTCATTCGTCCTGACCCCGGTGGGGGCGTACAGGGCCGCCCTGGACAACGAGGTCAGCGCCAAGAGCGACGTCCACAAGGCGATCGCATTTTCAACAATCGCAATAATTGTCCTGCTCCTCGCAGCTTTTCCGAGGCCGCTGATCGGGCTGCTGGCGCTCGTGCCGGCCTTTGCCGGGACTATGGCCGCCATTTTCGTCTACTCCCTCCTGCACCGCTCCATCTCCCTGATGGCTATAGGATTCGGCGGGGCAATCATATCGTTTACCGTGGACTACGGGCTCGCCTACCTGCTCTTTTTAGACCGCCGGTACGAGACGCGGGGCGCCGAGGCTTCCCGCGAACTCTGGTCTCTCGGACTCCTTGCAATGCTGACGACCGCAGTAAGTTTTGCTTTCCTGTCCGTAAGCGGGTTTTCGATCCTCATGGAAATCGGGCAGTTCGCTGCGCTGGGGGTTGTGTTCACTTACATCTTTGTGCACGCGGTATTCCCGCTGGTTTTCCCGGTCATGCCGCCCGCAAAGCGCGCACCGCGTCTCCCCCTGCAGGATTTCGTCAACAAAATTGCATCGGATAGCGGGAGGTGGAAATTATGGGCCGCTCTTGCATTGGGGCTCGCCATGCTCTTCTTTGCGAAACCGGAGTTCCGCGTTGACCTCAATGCCATGAGCACCCTGAGCCGCGAGACGCAGCAGGCCGACCGGCTGGTTCAAAATGTCTGGGGCGATCTGCTGAGCAAGGTGTATATCATGGTGGAAGGCCGCGACAGGGACGAATTCCAGCGCAAATGCGACGAGGCGGCGGACATGCTTGAGAGGGAAAAAGCAAAAGGCAGGGTATCGCAGTACTTCTCCGCATCGACTGTCTTTCCCGGAAACAGCCTGGCGGGCGGCAATGCAGCGGCATGGCGAGATTTCTGGACTTCGGAACGCATTGCCGGACTTCAAAGAAACCTAGCCGAAGCGGGGCAGCCGCTCGGTTTTTCAGCCCGGGCCTTTGCTCCCTTCCTGAAAATGCTTGCGGCCCCGACTGCCGGCGGCGCTCCGATTCCCGCCGAATACATCCCGCTGCTCGGATTGAAATCTTCCAGTCGGGGCTGGACACAGGTCATCTCCGTTTCCCCAGGGCCGGCATACGACGGAGCTGATTTTTACAAGCGCTTCACCGCCTCGGGAACGGCGAGAGTGTTCGACCCCGCGCTGTTTTCCCAACATCTCGGGTCGCTCCTGCACTCCACTTTCCTTTACATGGCGCTGATTGTCGGGATCATAACGCTTCTGACCGCGTATTTTTATTTCCTGGACTGGAAACTGACGGCGATCGGACTCGCGCCGACCGTGTTTGCGGTCGTCTGCACGCTCGGGACGCTCAACCTCCTTGGGCAGCCCCTCGGGATACCCGTCCTGATCGTGTCCGTCGTGGTGATCGGGATGGGCACCGATTACGCCCTTTACCTGGTCCGCGCCCATCAGCGCTATCAGGACGAGGAATCGCCTTCGCTGGGGCTGATCAGGCTGAGCGTGTTCCTGTCCTTTGCCACGACTTTCCTGGGTTTCGGCGTGCTCGCCCTTGCCGGCAATGCCATGCTTAAGAGCGCGGGACTCGGGCTTGCCCTCGGGATCGGCTACTCTTATATCGGCGCGGTGATGATCGCGCCCCCGCTTCTCAAACGGGTCTTCGCCCGTGTCGAAGGGGGTGAAACCGTGCAGCCTGCCGCCGCCGGTTCCCGCGAGCATTTCCGGCGCACCATGGCCCGGTTCAGGCACATGGAGTCCTACCCGCGGGTCTTCGCCCGTTTCAAAATCATTATGGACCCTATGTTCCCCAAACTGGCGGCGTACATGGATAATCCCCGGCTGATAATCGACATCGGGACGGGCTACGGCGTACCCGCCGCCTGGCTCCTGGAGATATACCCGGAAGCCCGCATCTACGGGATCGAGCCGGAGTACCGGCGCGTGCGCGTGGCCTCGCGGGTGGTCGGCAAAAGCGGCTTAATAAAGGTGGGCGCGGCCCCCGACCTGCCGGAACTGCCGTCAAAGGCAGACACCGCCATGATCCTGGATGTGATCCACATGCTGAGCGATGAAGACCTCCATAACACTCTTGTCGGACTGCGGGAAAAACTTGACGAAAACGGCAGGCTCGTACTGCGGGTGACTCTCTCCGGTGTGACCGGCGCGGCCCAGCGCAGGCATATTGTAT
>CAZKYN010000102.1:1683-11471 GCA_964556675.1 uncultured Syntrophaceae bacterium | reverse complement strand
GTCATTGTAGTTCTCCAGGAAATTCTCCCTGCCCTTAATTTTGAAATCTTCGTTCGCCTCCCAGCTGAATTTTTCGAAATCAGTAAGGTCGGCCACCTTGTGCTTATCGGCGAATCTCACTGCGTCCCGGAATTCCTCATAAAAGCTGCTGAAAGCCGCATCCCGCGGCTGAGAGTGTTTAGGAGCGGCATTGGCGGCGATTGCTGTTGAGAATGACAGCAGCACGATGGCGAACAGGAGCATCTTCCTCATGAAACTTCTCCTTGCTTCAGCAAACAAAGGCATTAGAAAACCGTGTAAGTTCGCCTGTTTCTCGCACAATCTGCATATGTATGTCAATCCTCACAAAAACCACTCAGCTTGGCACCCGGGAGAGAGTTTTGTTGACTGTACGGCAGATAATATAAAAAAGGGCCGGCCAATCGTGCCGACCCTTGCGGTTTCCTGATCTTATTTGGATGCGCCCCTGTAATATTGGTCTAAGCCGTTAAATTTTGTGAAGCTGCTCGCCATCGCGGCGCTTCTCACAGAAAAATGAGCGAGACTGCCGCGCCTCCAATGACTATATGAAATATATCGACCTTTCGCAGCAAGGCCGCGAGTGCCGCAATACCCACAACCGCCCGGACGGCATCCCAGGGGACGTCAAGGAAGAACCTGATTGCGACAAACAGCAGGAGTCCCACAAAAGACGCAAATATCCCGTCCACGGCCTTGATGAACAGTGGCGAATTCCTCAGACGGCTGAAAAACGGCTCGACGGCGACAAGAATCAGGAAAGAGGGAGTAAAAATCGCCAGAGTGGCGACAATCGCGCCCGCCGCCCCCTTGAAGATATATCCCACAAAGGTCGCCGTTATCACGATGGGCCCCGGCGTAACCTGGCCCAGCGCTATCCCTTCCATGAACGTCCTGTAATTCATCCACCCATGGACGTGGACGACCTTTTCGAGCATCAGCGGGATGGATGCAAATCCGCCCCCGAAAGCAAACGCATCGACCTGCAGCATGACTGAAGCAACATTGAACAGCTCGCGGTCGGCGATGAAGATTATCAGGACCGCCGCTGCAGCGGCCGCCGTCAGAGCCCAGAGCCCCTGGTGCACCAGGCCGTTTTTCTTCAAATCGGTGGGGCCCTGGAGCGCCTCGGCCCTGACGAATACTATTGCGGCAAGAGCGCTGAGCAGAATGACGAGAAAGGGGCTTACTCCCGCCCAGAAAAGCGCCGCGGAGGCAAGGACAAAGGAATAGCCGGCCGGGCCCGGTTTTATACCGCGGCCGAAAGCATATGCGGCGTTGAACGCAATGGCGACTACGATAACCTGGAGACCGTTGAAAAGGGAGACGGCCGGCCCCGTGGTCCTGAATTGGACAAACAAAGCGGTGAGCGCCAGCATGGCGATAAAAGCGGGCAGGCCGAAGCCGACATATGCCGCCAGTGCGCCGCATACCCCGTGGACTTTCAATCCGACGTAAGCTGCCGACTGCATCGCCGTGGCCCCGGGGATCGACTGGCAAAGAGCAATGCCGTCCCTGAATTCATTGTCGCTCAGCCATTCCCGGCGCAAAACCGCGAGGTCCCTGATGTGCGCCGTCATGGCCGGACCGCCGAAAGCAGTCATCCCCAGCTTTAGAAAAGAAAGGAAAATATCTCTTAAGTTTACCGGTTTGTACATCAGACAGTTTCCCGGAATTGGAATCCTTCCGGTGCCCTACATTTTCATCCTCCGGAGTGTTCTTAAGGAAAGGCGGGCAAAAGTCAAGGAGGCAATATAAAGCAGGATTTGCTCTCTCCCGCTATTGGATTCAAATCAGGAAGAAACTGATAAGGAGTTTCGAAAAAACCTGGGGAATCCCCGGGTGTCGAAACAGATAGAAAAAAGGAGCTGTTAAGGCTCCTTTGCATCAATCATAACTTTCGATCCGGCATAATTTTTCATCCGGCGGACAAACCGGCTACCTGTGATCGACTTCCTTTCCCGGGCCGCTCGGTTCCATCCTGGGGAACGGGGGCGGATATATAACGACATGTCCGTCCCTCGAAAAGAGGACGGGGTTTACAATAGTTATGTCCCACACGGAATACCAGTCGCCTATGTAGAGCCCATCCTGGTCCAACATCCGGAACCCCCTGAATATAAACCCCTGCTCGCGCCAGCGGTCGTAAGATGTTTTGACGACGCGCTGCAGGTGCGATGAGATCTGCGGGACCATGAGATTCCATGACTCTGCATCATCCAGGACGAGCTTTTTATCCACTCCTATTATAACGTAGGGCGCTTCTTCGGAAGCGAGATAATAATATGTGAGGTTCGGTTTCATGGCTCCCGCAATGAATGCGTGTTCGACGGAGTTGTCCATCTGCAGGGAGCCGTATTTTTGCATCAGGGCGCCCGCGCAGCCTGCCGCAAGTACCAGGAGCCCTATGACCAGGATAACGGGGATTTTTTTCATGCCGACTCCCTTGATTGGGATTAACTGCTCTTTCATTCTTTCCATATAATATCGGAAAAGTAAATCGGATCGTCAGGCCGGTATAGCCGCACCATGGAATCCTCCGGAGTGGGGCTGGATACAAAGGGATGCCTGATGGTTAAAAATTATCCGGTTCTGGAAGTTGTTTGTACATTTCCTGCTCTGTTTCTTTGTTTTCCTTATGAGCATGATTCTTGCAATTGCCTTAGTATAAAGAGTTTCAGAAGAATGAGAAAAGGGAAAATTTCTGTAGATTTTTGCTTCTCGTATGTTAAATAGAAGCCGTCGTAATCGGAGTCTCCTCATCACACCGGCGCAATATTTTCCTCTTACTCCTCCGTTTCCAAAAAACAGCCCTTTAAAAAAGAGGAACAAAAAATGAATCGCAGCGCAGTTGCAGTTCTAATCGGCATCTCAATCATGTTGACTTTTTGTTTGCCCGTGTTCGCAGCCGGCCTCGCATCGCCGTTAGAAATCTATCCCCAATACGGGCAAGGGCCCGAACAGCAGGACCGGGACAGGTACGAGTGCCATTGCTGGGCTGTAAGCCAGACGGGCTATGATCCATACCATGTGTACACACCGCCGCCGCAGCGGGCTTCAGTCGTTCCCGTTCCACCTCCCGGCCGCGATACGGCCGTCCTGGGATTTTCGGGCGCTCTGATGGGCGCGCTGGCGGCCGGGCCGAGGCACGCCGGCGCGGGGGCCATTTTCGGGGGGATTACGGGAGCTTTCATCGGCGCATTTTCCGATTCGGCACGACAGGAGCGCGCGCGGGAAATTGAGGATGCGTATGACGCCAGGCAGCAGGCCCAAAGTTACAGATTGCAGAGGGGTGTTGATGATTACCGCAGGGCCATGTCCGCCTGCCTGGAGGGACGCGGCTACTGCATAAAATAAAAGGACGGCCGCAATATAAATGGAGACAGAGGTATGTTAGTAAAAAAAAGGAAATCTAATACTTGGCGCAGTCTGGCAATTTTTTTCCTGGGAGTCGCGATCATGTTTCTTCAGACGGGCAATGCTTATTCTGATGTCCAACGCGGCGGCCCCGGAGTCCATCAGTCGCATGGCGGATCTCAAGCCAGTCCAATGACAAGGGGACGGGTTATGGATTCCCGCTACGGCCACAACCATTATTATCCGGCCCATGGGCATTATGTCAGGGCGGTGCCTTCGGGCCACAGGGTCGTGGCGCACGGGGGCGCCCACTACTACTATCACGGCGGGGTATGGTATCGTCCTTGGGGATCGCGCTTTGTCGTGGTCGGTCCGCCGGCAGGCATTATCGTCCCCTTCCTGCCGCCGTTCTACACCACCATTTGGGTGGGGGCGGTCCCGTACTACTACGCCAACAGCGTCTATTATGTTGCCGCCCCCGGCGGCTATGCAGTAGTCGACCCGCCGCAGGGACAGGTTGCCGATGCGCCGCCCCTCCCCCCCGCCGAACAGGTGTATGTTTATCCGCGGCAGGGCCAGAACGAGCGCCAGCAATCAGATGATAAATATTACTGTCACAAATGGGCTGTAGGTCAGACAGGGTTCGACCCCACTGTGCCGCCGGCTGTGCCTGGATATGCGCCGTCGATTCAGAAAAGGGCCGACTACCAGCGGGCCATGTCGGCCTGCCTGGAAGGGCGAGGTTACACAGTCAGATAGATTTTTAAAGCTTCTGCCGGGGAACCCCACACCTTGTGAGGTATCCCGGCAAGCCCGGTTCATTTAAGCCCCAGCAAACCCGCCGTCCACTTGAAGATGAGCCCTTTCGTGTTCAGGTAATAAAGAAGCATTCCCAGGAGTCCCAGAAGTGCGAGGTATTTCGGCCACTGCTGCTTCTTGTCGGCGAACTGGTCCTCGAGCGAACGCACAGAGCCTTCCGGCAGGGCGGCAAGTTTGGTCAGCGATCCGCCGAATGTAACATTGATTCTCACCCTCGCATTAACGGCCCAGCCGTTAGCGTCAAGTATAGGGCCCAGGGTCCGTTGTCTCAGCTTGAGCCAGGCGATCACAACTGAAGGCGTTGAGACAATCAGCATCAAACCGGCGATCGCCAACGGCATCTGCCACCAGGCGAGCTTCAGAAAACCGGTGACCACTGATACTATTGCCGATCCGATGAAGCCCACGGCGAGTCCGATTGCGGCGAAAATTCCCGCAAACTTCGCTGCATCAAATGGCTGAGGCTGCTGGGCAGGCGCCGGCTTGCCTTCGGCAATCTTCTGCGTGGTTTCAGCGATCCCGGCGGCCGCCTTGTCCATAATGGCCTTGTCCCGGGCGGCGGCGAGTTTGTTGATCTGCCTGCCTATCATCTGGGCCATCTGTTTATACGGACTCCAGAATGCCTGGCGGATGCTGATCGGGTTCTCGATGACCCTGACGATTGTCGCATCCCAGTCCCGCCCGTTGCGGTCATAAAATATTCCGTTGCGCCCGACCCTGAGAAAATCCGAATCTCCGCCGGTGAAGGCCGCGGCGATCGTCATCGCCTCGGCCCCGCTGTTGCGCGTGCATTTGCAGTATGCGAGGTAGATGCGGCTCAGCGTTGCCAGCGAGGCATGCTGGTCTATGTCGTTGACCCTCACACAAAGTTCGCAGCTGCGGCCGTCCAGATAGAGGGTGCCCGCCTGGAATATGGCCTTATCCTTGCGCGTGTAAAAATCTCCGAACGAAACGAAATTCTTCAGGAGAGTCAAAAGGTCGCGGTGATAGCGGACCAGTTTTTCGACCTGGGTTATGTTGTTGAATTCCGGTTCCCTGGCCATGTCCTGGTCGATCAGGGCCGAGATTTTTCCCCGGGCATTGCCGTCCAGTATCTCCCGGACGCGCGCCGCGCCGAGTTTTTCAACTGCCGTGCCCGCCTTCCTCGAGAGCCACTCATAGTAAGGGGAGAATCTGCTTTTGATCAGTTCCCATTCGCTCTCGGACATGGCAGTGTTGTGCCCCAAAAGAGGCCTGACCACCTGGACGCCAAACCGGTCCATGGCCGCGATCCAGGCTGGGTTCAAGCCCGTCTTCAGCGGCAGCTCCTTTTGCACGCCGACAAGTGCGAGGGGGAACCCCGCCATCTCTTCAAGGGAGGGAGAGAGGTCCTTTCTGGCGATGGCGATGTATTCCTCTTCCTGGCGGTTCAAGGCGCTCAAGGCCCGCCCGTCGAAGGCGGCAAGCCGGCAGCGGGTGAAATAATCATCCACCTTGTCCCTGACCGCCGCAAAAGCCGCAGCTGCTTCGGTCGTGCCTTCGCCGCACGGCGAAACAGTCCGGCTGTTGACTTCCGCGTCCTTCTGCCATTCCGAATATGCGGCGGCTTCGGAAAAGAACCGCTCCAGCTTTTCCCGGGAAATGCCGGGCTGTCCGCTCCTGTCCGGGTCGGATCCGACACAGTCCACGATATCCGCGATCACCTGCCGCGTTGCCTCGTCCTCTGCTGCGTTGACGGGGACGATCCCGTCTCCGTTGAAACGGGTCAGGGAAATTATCCTTGCGACGTCTGCAATATCATCCATGGAGATTTCCGGCGAGTCCGGTTTACCGAGGGTAGCCAGGATATGCTTCGCGGAACCAAGCAGTTCTTTTCCTTCCGGTGTCCCGTCATGTATGGAAGACAGCGGCACGACAGGAGATCCCTTTATCAGGTCGTTCGGGTCCTTCAGCGCCAGGGCGGCCCATTTCGCCGCATCGAGGATTTCCGGCGCACGGATGCGCCCGTCCCCGTCGCTGTCGATAATCTCCAGGGTTCTGGCGTCAAACTCAACCCCTTTTGCGGGACAGCTCAGGGTGCTCCAGAGTTTCTGGTCAAGCTGATCCAGATTTATTATGTCTGCTCCCGTCTCAAGGCGGACCTGGTCAAAGCCGCCTGCCCGGAAAAAAGTCCACTTGTGGCCGGATTTGGAGCTGTTCAGTTTGCCTTGCGCCAAAATTTGCACTCCTTCCATGTTGTGATGGGGCGTTCAGGTAAGTTTCTGATAGCAATTTTTGGGGCGGGGCACAATCGGGAAATTAAAGAAGGCGTATGCCTGGCGGGAAATCTTGAAAGGAAAGCCGGCCGTCTCCGGCCGGCCCTGCATTTCGGGTTATTCAGTCCCCCTGTTTACCACACTTCGGGGAACGCCATATTAGTGTAGATGTCTTCCAATCTGTTCTTGTGGCCGCGCTCCATGGAAGCAAGCTCGAGGAAAACCCTTTTCTGGTCCTCATCCGCGCTCGCTTTGGCAAGCTGAGTATACATCTGCATGGCTTCCAGTTCATTTTTGATGGCGATGGCCAGCCCTTCAATGGGCTTGAGGTCAAGCGTCAGCGCCGGGGCGGAAAGAGAATCGGCAACCCGGTAGTCTGCCGCCGGCGCGAAATGGAACTTATCCGGGGGCAGGGCCAGGAACCCTTCCAGAGTGCGCTTGTGCTTTGTTTCCTCCGCGGCAAGCTCCCTGAAGATGGATTTCATATTTTCCTCTCTCACCTTTTCGGAAACTGCGTTGTAGAACTCGAAGGCGGCAATTTCCGCGCCGATAGCCGTGGTAATTATCCTTTTAAATTCATCCTGGTTCATTTCGCTCTCCTTTTTTTGAGTGAAGATATCAAGTCCAGGCGCTTGGGTGAGTAAGTATAGAAAGAGGGAAAATGCCTGTCAAACACAAAGAACCGCGGCAGGCTAAACCACGTCTTTCCCCCGGTAATGCTCCAGGACGGCAAGGCATAATATGAACCAGATGAGGCCGGCCAGGAATCCCGCCATGACATCGCTTAAATAATGCACCTGCAGGTAAACCCTGCTCAATGCAATAGCGCACGCCATGCAGAAGGCGGCTGCGAACGCCGCCAGACCGGCCTTTTTTGACCGGAACCGCCTGTAAACGAAATATGCGATTGTAAAATAAAAAACCACTGACAAAAAGGCATGGCCGCTGGGGGATGCCCATCCCCAGGCCTGCACAAGTTCCGCGCCGCCAGGGGGAACGGGCCTGGCCCTCTGGATCGCGCCCTTCAAGACAAGATTGAGCATGCCTCCGCCCCCCATGACTGCCGCTGCGAACCTCGCCTCAAAAGGCCGCCTTTTCCAGACCAGAAGCGCCACCAATATAAAGGTAACCGGCCAGACAAAATATCCGCCGCCCAGATTGGAGATGAGTATCATGGCGCGCGTCAGGCCGGGGCTCTGCACCAGGTAAGTGTGATCCAATACCCAGTTGTCCACGCGGACGATGCTGTCCTTCTCCAGAACGTCTTCCGTGAGCTCGCCCAGGGCGAGGCCGAGGACCACGCCGGTAATCAGACCGATCAGCAAAGGCCTGCCGGCGATTTTTCTTAAAAAAGAGGCTATTACCCGCGCAAATCCGTACAATTTTCCCACACCTTTGCTCCGTACACATGGTCAGTATAGACTGGATTAGAAGGCATTTCCAAATAATGTCGGCACACATTCCGCAAAACTCCGTCGTGCCTGAAATTCCCTTGACTTCCCCGGTTATTTCACCTTATTTAAGCTCACTTTTCGCCGGATTAGCGAGGCAACCATCCATGTCGTCGGAATTAAAAATAGAAGACCTGATTCCTCACCGGGATCGCATGAAACTCCTTGACGAAGTAGTCGAGACCACGAGCGATCAGGCCATCACACGGACGACCATTACGGACCGGTGGCCCCTCGTTTCAGAGGACGGCATCGACCCTGTCGTCTTTATCGAAATAGTGGCCCAGACTGCCGCCGTCCAGGTGAGCGCACGGACGCGGCAAAATGCCGCCGACCGGCGCGGCTGGATGGTCGGGATAAAGAAGGCCGATTTCCTTACCGGCTTTGTCCCCATCGGCACAGTCCTCACGACCACTGTCAGATGCCTGCAGAGCATTGATAATTACGATGTACTCGAAGGGGAGGTTTCGTCCGGGGATCGCCTCCTGTGCCGCATAGAAATCCAGGTATTCCGTGAATGAGTTGTTCCCTTATCCCTGCCGGGGCAAATAGAAATGCAGAAGACGAATGACATTTCCATTGACCCGAACCGCGTGGCAACGGTAATCCCCGTATACAATCATGAAGAGGCGGTCGCCGGCGTAGTCTCCCGGGCGTTGAAGCTGCCATGGCGGGTCATCGTCGTCGATGATGGGTCGACGGACGCCACTTACGACATTATAAAGCATATTGACGGCATTACCGTCCTGCGCCATTCGGAAAACCGGGGCAAAGGCGCTGCCATCCTGACGGGGTTTTCCGCCGCGGCCGACCTCGCCGACTGGGCCGTCACAATAGATGCCGACGGCCAGCACAATCCTGAAGACGCCTGGAACCTTTTAAGGGCCGTTCAACCGGGCGCCAGGCCCATCGTGGTCGGCTGCAGGACAGGCATGGACCACGGCAATGTTCCATGGTCGAGCCGCTTTGGCAGGGGGTTTTCCAATTTCTGGGTGCGGGCTTCCGGGGGGCCCGACATTGAAGATACCCAGAGCGGGTTCCGGCTCTACCCCCTGCCCGAGTGCAGTCTGCTCAATGTCAGGGCCCGCCGCTTCCAGTTCGAAGTGGAAGTCCTGGCAAGAGCAAAGCGCCGCGGCATGACCGTAATAGAGGTCCCCGTCGGAGTAGTATACCAGCCCGCGGGAGAGCGTGTTTCGCATTACCGCGGCTTTATCGATTTCATGCGCAATTCGGCAACGTTCAGCCGCCTGATAATAGGCAGGATATTCAGGTTGCCGTTATGAGGTCGAAGAAAAAGCCGGAAAGGGGTCATCCTCATGGCTCAAAATTTTTCGTAGTCTGTCCTCCCCTGTAGAAAAGGGGGACCGGCGCTGCAATAGTCCGGTTAATCCCGGGGATTTAAACTTCCGCCTATTTCAAAGGTATTAAAGGAAATTTCCAGATTGCGCATAGCCCTTGTTCATCCGGCCGGCTCCAACTGGCTCGCCGGTAAGAAAGACGTGACCGCCACGGCCAACCGGATGGCGCCCCTGGGGCTCCTTTCGATTGCCGCTTATCTGAAGCGCGCGGGGCACGAGGTATTTGTTCATGACTGCCTCGGCCCGGACGCACCTGTTGGGGTCGAAGAGAACGTCAAAATAGTCCTTGGCGCCGGTCCCGAACTGGTGGGCTTTTCCACGACCACTTCGAGTTTCCTTGACGGCCATGATATGGCGCTCGCCGTCAAAAAAACGAGCCCCTCGATAAAAACGGTCTTCGGCGGCGTGCATGTCTCCGCGCTCGGGGCGCCCCTGATGGAGGACTTCCCCGCGATTGATTTCATTATTCCCGGCGAGGGCGAACAGACCCTGGCGGAGCTCGCATCCGGCAACGATCCGGCTTCCATAGCCGGTCTGATCTATCGCATTCA
>CAZKYN010000102.1:0-1583 GCA_964556675.1 uncultured Syntrophaceae bacterium | reverse complement strand
CGCATTCAAGGGCGCATTCAAGGACGCATTCAGGGGCGGAACGGGGGTGAAGTCGCCGCCAACGCGCCGCGTCCCCGGCTGCTCGACCTGGACACTCTCCCCTTCCCCGACTACAGCGGGCTCCGGGGCTTTCCGCGGGAGTACTCTCTGCCTCTCTTCAGCTATATCAACTCGCCCGGGGCGACAATGAACACGAGCCGCGGCTGCCCCTACCAGTGTTCTTATTGCGACCGTTCCGTCTTCAAGCGTTCGTTCCGGTATAACAGTCCCGAATACATCTACGATCATATGTGCCACCTGCGCCGGCGCTTCGGGGTCCGCCATCTTAATATTTACGACGACCTGTTCACGCTCAACCGGGAGCGGATTTCCGAATTGTGCGCGCTCTTATGCTCCAAACCGCCGGGCGTTCATTTCAACTGCGCCGTAAGGGTCGGTTATGCGGACGACGACCTCCTGAAGATGCTCCGGGCCGCCGGATGCATGATGGTCTCCGTCGGCATCGAATCGGCCGATCCGGCCCTGCTTGAGCGCCACAAGTCAGGGATAAGCCTCGAAGAGGTCCGGGACACGGTCGCGCGGATCAAGGCCTGCGGCCTGCGCGCGAAGGGGCTGTTCATGATGGGGCTTCCGGGCGAGACGGAGGAATCCATCCGCAAGACGAGCGATTTCGTGCTTTCCCTGGGACTTGACGACATGAACATGGCCAAGTTCACGCCCTTCCCCGGCGCGCCCGTCTGGTCCACTATCCGCGAGGAGGGGACTTTCGACGAGGACTGGCGCAAGATGAACTGTCTCAATTTCGTTTTCGTCCCGAAGGGGATCTCATCACGGGGGAGGCTCGATTACCTCTACAACCTGCACGTGAAGCGATTCTATTCAGACCCGCAGTGGCGACGGCGCTTTGCCGGCCGGCTCTGGCAGCACCGCTGGAGCCTGTGGCGGCTTGTCCGGCACCTGCCCGCATTCCTGGGCGCCAGGAGCGATTTTGAGCCGCACAAAGAGGCGGAGAAAAAAATCGAGGTTTGTATAAAAGGTTAAACGATGAACAGGTCTGCAACCTGCCTCTTACGATAATTTGGAACCGGGTCAGGGTCTTAACCCGGGTCAGGGTTGATCATTCAGCGGCGGCAAAAAAGGGCGGGTCCGAAGCCCGCCCGCACTGCTGTTAATTTTGGTCTTTTAAGGGGTAACTATATTGAACCAGGGGTCGAAATTATCGCCGGCCGTCAATAAAGTTTTCAAAACATCTCTCCTGCCCTCGATGACAATTTCCCCGGAGGACACCAGGGTCTCGAGGGCGGCCTGCCCCAGTATAATTGAATTGAAAGCTGAGCGCTTAAGCGTGACTGTGGCATCGGCATCAGGTGCGTTTTTTCCGGTCTTATAGTTCAGCACCGAGTCTTCAAGCGAGAGCACATATTTTTCTTTAAGGTCCGTAAAGTTGCAGTTGATTATGAATGATTTTCCTGCCGCTTTTGACGCATTCAGGGATATGGCCATATAATCAAATATCATGCTGACGGGCATGGCTCTGAGGACGTCGGGACTGATAAGGGCGAATGGGATCTTTTCGATGCCCC
>CAZKYN010000101.1:0-11558 GCA_964556675.1 uncultured Syntrophaceae bacterium | reverse complement strand
AGCAGACTATAACTATGATGACGAACACCCACCGCAGGGCCGGGGCAAAGGTGACGATCTTTTCCTTGATGCTCTCAGTCTGAGTCAGCCCGGAATCAGGGTCGACCCGCTTCAGGGGGACGTTGCTCACAACGACCTGGTCATCGCGCTTGGGATCGATGCCGGCAGCCTTTCGGACCAGGTCTTCAATTTCGGTCATTTCCTTTTTGGAACGGGCGGCGAACACCTCCTCGCCCTTGTCGTTCTTCGTGTAGACGCCGTCGACCAGGACCGCTATCGAGAGTTTTTTAATATCTCCGACGGGCATGACTGTCTTGTCCACGGTCCGGGAGATCTCATAGTTTATCGTTTCATCCGCCTTGCTGTCCGACTCTTCCGATTTCTCTGTCTGCCGCTGCACGCTTCTGATGACCGGGTCATTGGGGTCGTATTTTTCCTCGAGCCTCTCCGTGATCCGGAAATCGAGGTCGGCCGAGACCCTCACGACCGCCTTGCCCTCCCCTACCACCTTTTCCAGCATGGTCTGGACGCGGTTGGAGATATCGCGTTCGACGTTTCGCTGATATTCCGCCTGAGAGCTGGAAAGCTTCCCCAGCCTGGTTTCGTCCTGGGGCCGGGAGAGGACCTTGCCGCTGCTGTCCACGACCATGACATCATTAGGGCTCAGGCCCTCGATGCTGCTGGCCACGAGATGGGCGACGCCCTCGATCTGGTTGGGTTTGAGCTGCCGGCCCGGTTTCAGCTTCACGATGACGGAGGCCGTCGGCTTCTTCTGCTCTTCGACGAAGATGCTCTTCTTGGGAATGGCGACATGGACCCGGCAGTGCTGGATCTCGTCGAGGCCGTTTATAGTTCGGGCCAACTCGCCCTGGAGGGCCCTCTGATAATTGAGCTGCTGGACAAATTCCGTCAGCCCGAGGTTTTTCGTATCGAAGATTTCGAAACCCACGCCGCCGCCCTGCGGCAGCCCCGCAGCCGCAAGTTCGAGCCGCAGTTCAGAAACCCGGTCGGATGGTACCGATATTGCATTTCCCGATTGCGACACCTTGTAAGGCACCTTTTTTTCCTGCAGCCGGGAAACGATATTTCCGGCATCATCGGCGGACAGATTGGAGAAAAGGACCTGGTAATCGATCTGGTTGGTGTAATAGACGACGGAAATGATCGCTATCACCGTAATTAATGAGACCAGGGCAATAGTGATCCTTTTTGAAGGCGGCAGGGCCATGAAGCCCTTCCACATGGTGACTGCCATCTGCTGCAACGAATTCAATCCGAACCCCGCTGATTACCGGCCGGTTCCCGGCCTGAATTAGAATGATCTAAATAACCCCGTCATAAATGCATTTCAAAAAACGCCCGGAAGCAAGATGAGCAATGACCGGACCGCGCGGCTAGTGGGGAGCGATTCGGTTTGCGGCGCAACTTGAGCAGATATGCGCATTTGAAAGGCGTCAAACCTGCATCCTCATAATCTCTTGATACGCTTCAATTATTTTATTCCGGACCTGCATCATGGCCCGGAAGGAGATGTCCGCTTTTTCCAGGGCGATCATTGCATCGTGAAGGCTCCCGGAATTGTCGGTTTCCAGTTTGACGATCGCCTGGTCGGCGTTCTTCTGGAGCTTGTCTATGTCGGCAATGGCGGTCTTCAGGACCTGCCCGAATTCCTCTTTGGGAACACCCGGCGTTTTCTGCCCGGCTCCCTGTCCGGTTGCAGATTTGACCCCCTCAATAAGGGGTGGGAAAAAATTTCCTTTTACGGGATCGAGTGACATGCAATTTTCTCCTATTTGCCGATATCCAGGGTCTTAAGGGCCATGTTTTTTACCGAATCAAAGGCGGTCACAACCGCCTCGTATGCCCGGTTGGCCATGATCATGTCGGCCATCTCGGTCATCAGGTTCACGTTCGGATGCGCCACAAAGCCGTTCTTGTCCGCATCGGGATGGCCGGGATCGTAAACCCTGTTGATCCCTTCCTGGCTTTCGGCGACATCGTCGACCCTGACCTTGTTCATTGCCTCGCGCAGCCTCCTGTCAAAGGGGGTGCGGGTTTTATATTTAAGCTGCTCGGAGGCGAGCGTGATCACCTTCTTCTTGTATGGCCCGCCCTCGGGAGTGCGGGTTGTGGAGATATTGGCCAGGTTGGCCGTGACAACGTCCATCCTGGCCTTTTGCACTTCCAGGCCCGACGCGCAGATCTTGAACGACGCGAAATAGTCCATTTATTTTGCCTCCCGGAGGACCGTGTCGATAGCCTTGAACTTCCTCGCGAGGATCTCGACATCGGCGGTGTATTTCAAATGGTTCTCGGCGAGGTTGACCATCTCTTTGTCAAGGCTGACCGCCTCGCCCTCGGTGAGCTTGTATTTGACGTACTCGCCTCCCATCTGGAGGCCGGGGAGGTGTTTCTCATGCGTCCTCGACAGCCCGATGTTGAACCTGGCATCGTCAAAAACGGTTTTGAAAGCGAGGTCCCGGGGCGCATAATCGGGGGTATCGATATTGGCGACATTCGACACGATCATCTTGTGGCGCTCGGACCGGAATCCTACAAGTTCCGAGAGCATATCGAATGTACGGTCAAACAACGGGTTGACAACGCTTTTCATCAGCACTTCCCTCCGCGGATTTTTTATGCAAGCAGCGTACCACCTGAAAAGCGCGTTGCTTTCCGACGGAGGTATTCTTGTGTCTGCTCCCCGAAAAAGAAATTTACTGCTCCGCGGAACCGTCCTTGTACTCGTTGAGTTTATTGCGCATCGTCCTGACGCTGATGCCCAGGATTTGCGACGCCTTGGTTTTGTTGCCGTTTACTTCTCTGAGCGTATCGAAGATGAGGCGCTTCTCCATCTCCTGCAAGGTCCCGTTTTTAATTGGCAATTCGTGATAAGAGCCGTCCGCTTCCACTGGTCCGGGCCGCGTCGGGCTGTCCGCGTCCAGCGACAGGTGGTACGGGAAGATCTCCTTTTCCGGGCAGATCAGCACCGCACGTTCGATCACGTTTTCCAGCTCGCGCACGTTTCCCGGCCAGGCATATTCGGTTATAGCCTGCCGCGCATCAACCGACAGGGCTAAGGCAGGCTTCCCGAATTGCGCGCCAAATTTTTGGAGAAAACGCCCGGCAAGGTGGATTATGTCGCCTTTTCTCTCCCTCAGTGACGGAACTTTGACAGGGATGACATTGAGTCGGTAATAAAGGTCCTCGCGGAATTTCTTCTCGGATATCAGTTCTTTAAGGTCGGCATTGGTCGTGGCGATTATCCGGACGTCGACATGGACGGGCTCCCTGCCCCCCAGCCTGTCGATTTCGGACTCCTGCAAGGCCCGCAACAGCTTGGCCTGGAGCTGCATGTCCATTTCGCTGACCTCGTCGAGCAGCAGCGTGCCGCCGTCGGCAAGCTCGAATTTGCCGAGCCGCCTCTGGGCCGCCCCTGTGAAAGCGCCCTTCTCGTAACCGAACATCTCGCTCTCCAGCAGGTTGTGCGGGACGGCCGCGCAGTTTACGGCAACGAACGGAGCGCCGGAGCGGTTGCTGTGCCTGTGGATGAAGCGTGCGATGAGTTCCTTGCCCGTGCCGCTCTCGCCCTGAATGAAAACGGACGCCTTGCTCTTGGCGACGGCCTTGAGCATTTCCAGCACGGAGAGCATCTTCGGATCGACCGTGAATATCTCCCTCGACCTGTCCTCCGGGATTTCCCGACCCTCTCCGGACGAAAATTTGGACGCGCCGTTGCCGCCGCCGGACATGACATTTTTAACAACCATCTCCAGGTCGTCGAGCGAAAAGGGTTTCATCAGGAAGTCGGCGGCGCCTTCTTTCATGGCCTCGACGGCGGTCTTCACCGTGCCGTATGCGGTGATTACTATGACGCGCGTATCCGGGCAGAGGCCTTTCACTCCCCGCAGGACTTCCATGCCTCCCGCCTTGGGCATCCTCATGTCCGTAATGACGAGGCCGAACTTTTCCCGCCGGAACTTCTCCAGGCCGTCGTTGCCGTCCACCGCCGTCTCGACCCGATACCCGCAGCTCAGGAGGGACTCCGTGAGCGCCGCTCTCATCGAGGGTTCATCATCTACGATCAGGATTGATTCCATGCTGTTATGCCCTTCCGCGTGCTTTTTGCTTCCTGCCGCCTCTTTGCTGTGCCGATTCGAGATGCGTGAGCGGGAGCGATATCCGGAAAAAAGTGCTGCCGGCACGGCTCTCCACGTCAATGGAGCCCTTGTGGGAATCGATAATGTTATGGACAATAGCCAGCCCCAGCCCCGCGCCCTCTTCGCGGGTGCTGAAAAACGGGTCGAAGATTTTCTTCATATTGCCGGGGGAGATGCCTTCCCCGGAATCCCAGAAGCCCACCTCCGCTAATCCCGGGGACTGGGCCGGCCCGGGCCCGGCAGGCTCGACGACCCGCGAGCTGATCTTCAGCGTCCCCCCGCCGGGCATGGCCTGGAGGGAGTTCAGAATAATATTGAGGAAGACCTGTTTGAGCATCTCCCCGTCTCCGCTCACATACATGATGCTCTCCGGGTCGAAGTCCGTCTCCAGCTCGATTCCGTTCTGCCTGATAATCCCGTCCACGAAAGAAATGACCTCGCCGAGGATCGCGTCTAGCCGCAGCTCCCGGATGAGCGGCTTGTGCTTGCGCGTGAACATGAGCAGGTTCGATATCCGGTTGTCCATGCTCCGCACCGCGGTGATCACGTGGGAGAGCTTTTCCCGGTCCTCGCCGGCGGACTTCTTCAGCAGCAGCGACGCAAACAGCTCGATGCTGCCGAGAGGGTTGCGGATCTCGTGCGCAATTTTGGCCGCCAATTCGCCCATGGCATCGAACTTCTCCGTGCGCTTCGCCATTTCCTCGAGCTTCTCCATCCGGGTGATGTCCCGCAGGATGAAGACCCTTCCCGTCGAGGAGCCGGACACGGAGCGCATCGGCGAGGCCAGCACTTCCAGTATCCTCCCGTTGATCCGCAGCTTTGTCTCCGCCGCGCAGTCCTGCGGCAGGGCGGCGAAATGCGCGAGTTCCCGGGCTATGTCGCCCAGCTGCCTGCCCGTCGCGCCCGCCTGGCGCGCCCCGAGCAGCGCCTCGGCGCAGCTGTTCAGGGTTTCGATTTTCCCGTCGAGCCCCGTTACGATAACACCCGTAGTCAGGCTCTGCAGGATGTTGCGCAGATAGTTCTGCATTTCATCCTTCGCGGCGAGCGTCTTTTCGAGCTCCATATTCTTGAGCTCCAGCTCCCGGTTGATGTCTTCAAACTTCCGCTCCAGGCTGTTGAAGGCATTCTGCAGGCGGACAGTGGACTCATTGAATTCCTGGAAAGACTTCTGCAGGAAGAGGTAATATTCGCGGTTGATTTTGGTATCTGTCATTTTATCCCGGAATGATTTAGTTCAATGCCCCTGAAAACGGCTTCCGCTCCAGATGATTTTTTTGACCATTTCTTTCAGGGCTGTATTGCAACACGCCCCGCATCTGCGTTCCTCAAAACAGTTTCCGAAAAAAAGATATTGAGCCATGATCCTTTTTAAGCGCCTTTAATGATGCTACCTCTTCAGAATCCTGCCGTACTGCAGGGACCAGGCGCTTTCCTTGACCGTGTAGTCGGCTATCTTGGCCCAGAATTCCTCGCCGCCTTTTTCGCGCAGGGTCGCAAAAATCTTGTCCGCCTGCTCGGTGTTGCGCATGCTCAGATAGACTTTGCCCTCGCCCAGCAGCGGCCAGAGGACGTCGCCCACTCCCGGTATGCTCTCCCCGGCCCTCTTGAAATAAGGCAGGGACTCCTTGAACTTGCGCTCGTTATAGAGGCAATCCCCCATGCCCTCGTACGAGTCGATAAAGACGTCGGCCCCGTAGCGCTCGGGCTTGCTGTTGTATGCAGCCGCGGCGTTCTGGAAATGCTGCAGCGCTTTGGAGCAGGAGCCCGCCTGCTTGAGCGCCAGCGCCAGGTTGCGCTGCACAGCCGCGCCGTCCTCGAATTCCACCCCGGCCGCCAGGGCCTCCGTGTAATACCCGGCAGCCTTGTCGTAGGCGCGCCGCTTCAGGGAAATGTCGCCCAGATATTTTCGGCAATATGCCGCCGACTGCCTGTCTTTTTTAAAATTCTCCAGGGCCTCGGCGAACAGTTTCTCGGCCTCGTCGAGTTCGCCGCTGAACAGTCGGCACTCCGCGGTTTTGAATTTAAGGCGCATCGGATCGGTTGCCTTGCCTGATTTGAGGATGGCGCCGTAAAGGCCGAGCGCCTCCTTGTTTATCCCGATCTTCTGAAAGCTTTCCGCAACCGTGGCCAGATTTTCGGCCGTTGCCGCATTCAGGTAGTCGTTCTCGATCTTCAGGAAAATATCCGCGACGCTGAGATAGTCCTGCCGGGACCAGGCCCGTTTTATAAGAATATCGGCGCTCTGCAGCAGGTTGGTCATGCACTCCGCCTTGAACCTGCCCTGGGGATACTTGGAGGCCTCGTACCTGTACGTGCTGAAGGACTCCTCATACCTGCCGTATTTATAAAGGGCAAAGCCCTTGTGAAACAACAGCTCCTCCGTGAGCTCATGGAAGGGATACGTCGCGAGCAGGTCGTTATAGGCCTGCACCGGGTCGCGGTTGGCTTCGGAGCCCGGCATGAATATGGGAATGCGCACAGACGGCTGCTCCACCCCGAGGTTGGCCATGTATATCGTCGCCTGGGCCGCCTGCATGGACTTGGGGTATGTCCCGACAAGGTGGCTGAAAAACTTCAGGGCCGTCTTGACCTGCCCTTTTTCCAGCAGCGCGCGGGCGATCATGAAACAAACGTCCGCTCCCAGCGCCGCGCCGCTTTGAGAGCTGTCAGTGTCGGCGCGCATGCTCAACATGAGAGTGAGCATCTCGATCGCTTCGTCATACTTGCCGCTGCGGTAATAGTGGGAGCCGAGCTTGTAAAGCTCGTCCGAAGGGATCTTCTCCCATTCGGGCCAGCGTTTGAGTATCTCCTGGTACCAGGCGCTGGAGAGGTCGTTGCGCTGCAGTTGGGAATAAGAGTCGGCGACCATGAAATAAGCATCCTTCACGTAATCTCCCGAGGGGTGCTTCTCGATATACGACCTGAGCTGGTCCGCGGAGGCGCTGAACTGCCTTACCCTGTAAGACATCTCACCGGCCCGGAACAGGGCTTCGGGAGCGTTAGCGGAATCCGGAAACTCGGCGGAGAGCCTTTCATATTCCTTGCGCGCTTCGTAATAGAACTTGAGCCCTTCGTAGCTCTTGGCGAGGCGGTACATGGCCGCGGCGTTCTCTTCGCGGTTGGCCGGGTATTCCTTGATAAGTTCCTTGTAAAGGTCGGCCGCCCTGAGCAAGTCCTGGTTATTGCCTTTGGCGCCGATATGGAACCAGCAGTCGGCCATCCTCCGCAGCGCCTTCTCCTTCCTGAGCGGACTGACGCCCGGCTGTTCGGCCATTGCCTTGAACTTGTCCAAAGCAACCTGGTAGTGGCCGGCGTTCAGCAGGTCCACGGCGCTGTCATATGCCGAGTCGGATGAGGCCGCCGCCTGTGCCTGGGGTTGAGGGGGCGGGGCCTGAGCGGGAGCCGGCTGGGAAGGGTCCGTCGCCGGGGCAGGTGTCGCTGTTACGGGGGCCTGTGCCGCAGCGGGAGCAGCGGGCGCCGGCTGCACGGCATTGCCGGCTGCCGGCGGCGGGGACGGTGCAGTTTCCGAGGGGGCGCTCCGGGTTTCCGAAGGCGCCTGGCGGACGATCTTGGCGCGGTAATAGGGTTCTTTTCCCGCAAAAAGGAAATTCGCGCCCGCGGCAATCAGGACCAGCATCAGGAACAGGATCAATAATAATTTGCGCATCATATTCGGAATATCCGGTGTCCGAGCGCAGATACCTCGGCAAAGGATTGCAAAGCAATTTGCATACCACGGCTATTGAAAATGATTTGTCGCCGCCACATAAGGAAATCATTCCGGGTAATTACGCGGTCCCGCCATATTCATTTTTTCCCGGAAATCAGGGCCGGAAAGACGTCAATTGGAGCATGTGTTGACAAATAATTGACGTACAAAGGACCTGTTCAGAGGGCAAAACGCCTTTGTCCCCCGCCGGCGGGGGTGCAGGGGGCGGTCATGGCTTTGTACATCCCCCTCCCTTATCCTGTGCGGCTTTATGGCGGTCCTGTAAAAAAACTCCGGATGCAGGCGAAAGCTAATAGCGCGGCGCAAAAATATGTTCAGCGGATGAGGCCCGCAGCGCGGCAGACGCCGTCATTGCGAAAGCTGGGACGGGGTTTGCAGATCCGTTCCAAAATATCCCTTGACCTGACTACCACTTCATAGTTCACAATCTGCTCCGTTCAAATAAGTTGAAAGGGGAACTGAGGGCAGTGCGCAGGGATTCAATGACAATCGGGCAGCTTGCCCGGAGGGCCGGAGTGTCGCGCAGCACGCTGCTGTACTACGACTCGATAGGGCTCCTGAAGCCCTCGGGCCGCAGCGGGGCAAATTACAGGAGGTATACCGGCGAGAACGCCGCGAGGCTGGAGAAGATACGGATTTACCGCCAGGTGGGGCTGAGCACGGCAGATATCGGCCGTATCCTCGATTCGCCCCGGGGCGGGGCGCGGGAGATCCTGGAAAAGAGGTTCTTCCAGTTGGCCGGCGAGATCGCCCGTTTGCGCGAGCAGCAGAATGTGATCGTCCGCATGCTGAAAAGCAGCTCGCTTCGCAAGCGGCTTGCCGTTCTGGACAAGGAGAAATGGGTGGCGCTTTTGCGGGCCGCAGGCCTTGACGAGGAGGGCATGGAAAAATGGCACACGGAATTCGAGAAGCTCTCGCCGCATGCCCACCACGATTTTCTGGAGGGGCTCGGGATTGCAAAAGAGGAAATAGAATTGATCCGCAGATGGTCGCGCGGCGAAATGCCCGGACAGAAAGGTAAGCAGGCTGATGAGCGATAGAATATTAATGGGCATCTGGAAATACATGATCGGCATACCTCCCGGATTGCTGAAAAAAAAGCTTCCGAAGCGAAAAAAGGAATTCGAGAGCCATCTCGGGTTCATGACGGGGGAACTGCGGCGGGTCCATCATTTCGCAGTCCGGGAATTGCCTTATGCGGGCAGGCCCCTGGCGCCGGGCTACATTGCAGAGCGGCTCGGGTTGAGCGTCGAGCAGGCGGTCAATTGCCTGGACGAGCTGGAAAGGCGCATGACGTTCCTGTTCAGGAACGATGCGGGCGAAGTGGTCTGGGCATATCCCGTCACGGTGGAAAAAACACCGCATCGGATCACTTTCGACAGCGGTGAAAAGCTTTACGCGGCCTGAGCTGTCGACGCTTTTGCGGCGCCCTTCGTGCAGGGGCGATTGAGAAAGACGGCTCTGAAAATCACGGTCAACACCGAATGCGCCCATTGCGGCCGGCCCATGGAGATCGAGATCGACAGCGAGGTCAATTTCCGTGTGAAGGAAGAAGGCTGCTCCCCTGTTGCTTTTGTCCCCGACGTCAACGTCCTCACCCTCAAGGACAAAAGCATAATCAACGCGTTCTGACGCAGGAGCGTCTTCTTCTGGTCAGAAGAGCATGCAAGAGATTACAGGAAAGCCGGCCACCGTGAACGCGGGATTTACTTCCGCGCCGGACAGATGGTCAAGTCGACCAAACTGATCCAGGGCACTATCTTCGGTTTCCCAGAGTAGGAATGGAGAGCAGAGCAATACGGAGCGAGACCGGGAAATAAGAACAGGGCCGGAAATTATTTTTCAAAAACGCCGATTACGTTCGGCACGGGATACTGCATCAGGGCGCTGGAACTCGAATTCGATTCAAATCTGCCGGCAAGGTCGACCTTCAGGCTTTGCGTCCGTATGGACATCGACGCGATCGGCCCCCCTTCCAGATGCATCATCCTGGAAACGCCGATCCCGAGCGACTTGATTATCTCATTGAATTCCCACATGGTGTAAGGGCTTTGGCAGAAGATGAAAAGCACCCTGCCCTGCCGGTCGGTCCCGATCGCGGCTTCGCTCCATTTTTTGTCCGATTTGCCCCAGACGTTGACGCCGTTGCCCTTCAGGAGCCTGAGGTTCTGGACAACGCTTTCGTACTTGTCAAGTTTGTCGAGGATGCGGCCGGGGTCCTGAGAATCGGCATCGACCAGGACGGCCGGGGAGACTCCCGCGACCCTGGGGTTGAATGCGAGGACCGACAGGTACTTGCCGTTCCATCGCCTGTTCTGGATATGAGCGCCGTTGCGCAGGTAGCCGACGTTGGTTTTATAGTCCTTGTGGTACATGCCCGCATTGATTGCGGCCACCATTTTGTAATCCCGGCACCATTCGGAGACCGTCCTGTTCTCCGTCTTCTTCTCGGATGCCAGGACCAGCCCCAGCCGGGCCTGAGCGGGGTCTATCCGCAGGATTTGGATTTTCCCTTCGGCGGCGCCGGTCGCAAACGTCCCGTATTCCACGCCTTTGGCAATCGGCGTGAATTTTCCGGTCGCACAGGCGCCGGATGCGCACAAAGCGAAAACCATTATCAGCAGAACTGCGAATGCCGCTGCCTTGGAGCGGACCGGAACGAAAGCCATCGCACCATTTCCCTATAGATCGTTATTGGATTGCCACTTATACCCGATTAACCGGCGAACTTCAACAGACCTTGATGCAGACGGGGAAGGTGTTTCAGAACAGCATTTTGATCAATCCGGAAGGCCTCTGACGACCTGGCCGCGGCCCTCATGAAGATAGATGCCGATCTGGGCTATGAGGGACCAGGCGAAGGCAAACTGGGCAAGCGCGAATACGGCGATCGTGGACCGGCTCACGCTGACCAGGCCGACCCCGAACCGGGAGATGGTGAGAAGACCGCACGCGAACCGGCCGATGGCGACGATTAACCCCCGGCGGGAACGGGCCGGCGGTTGGGACGGTATTTCCTGGCAGGAGGGGAGAACTTCTTGTTGCATTACTAAGACTTTTTAGTCATAAAAATGGGGCTCCCCGGACCGGGCGCCTGTTTAAAAAAGCGCTTCTTTTTCAATCGATGGCGGGAGCGACGATTTTACTTTTTTGTCAAATCTGTAAGAAAGGAGTTTTTCCCATGATAAATGTTTCGCGTGTCACCGGTGTTTTGATCTGCATTCTTTCCTTTATGGTTCTCCTGTCCACCGCCGCGGCCGAAGCGCCGATGGCCGGGACGCAGGCGCCGGCGTATTACCGCATAATGGTCGGGCAATTCGAAATAACGGCCCTGAGCGACGGATGCATCGACCTGGACAGGGGCCTGCTGCACAATATTTCCGCGGACCGGATGAAGGAACTGTTCGAGCGCGACTTTACCGCCGCCCCGAAAATGAAGACTTCGTCCAACATCTACCTTGTCAACACCGGCTCCAGGCTTGTCCTGATCGATGCGGGTTCGGGCAACTATTTCGGGCAGGCGATGGGCAACGCCGTCAGGAACATGAAGGCGGCGGGCTACGACCCGGCGCAGGTCGACGCCGTCCTGATCACCCACATGCACGGGGACCATGTCGGCGGGCTGATCACCGCGGACGGCAAGCCGGCCTTCCCGAAAGCGTTTGTCT
>CAZKYN010000100.1:0-11622 GCA_964556675.1 uncultured Syntrophaceae bacterium | reverse complement strand
CCAGCTCGACCCGGACCTTGTCCTCCGTCAGGCTTATGTCCCTGACCTTGCCGATGTCGGCTTTGGAGAGCTTCACGGCCGCGTTGACGTTAAGGTTGTAGCTTTCATTGAAAACTGCATAGTACGTGACATAGGTCTTGAACCAGTCCTTGCCGCGCCCGACCAGGAAGACCGTGGCCAGAAGCAGAAGCACGACCCCCACCATGAACACACCGACAATCCTCTCCCGCCGCGTGAATTTCAGTTCCATTCGGACCTCCCGGAGACGGCGGGCGCGTGGCCGCCTAAAGCTCCGTCCTTGATAATTATTTCCCTGGTGGCAAATTCATGTGAGAACTCCTCGTCGGACGACACCAGCACCATCGGGATTCCTGCGCCGATGAACGTTTTCAGCAGGTCGATGAATGCGCCGAACTTCCTGTACCCGAGGTGGTCGCGAGGACGTTCGAGAATTATGAATTCCGCATCCTTGCTCAGTTCCCGGATTATTATCGCCAGCCGGACGTCTTCGTTGTCGAGTTGCGCGGGCCTCATGTCGAGCTTGGTTTCGATTTGAAAAAGCCTGCATAGTTCGAGCGTTTTATCGTCTAGTTCCAGGCGGGCGTTGTTTTCGAAATAGATCCTGCTGATCAGGAGGTTCTCCCGCAATGTCCGGTTGCCGATCATAACCGAATCGGATGATATGAAACTGATCCTCCGCTTGTAAGAGAGCAGGTTAAGGTAACTGGAGAAATCCAGCAGGGTCCCTTTGAAAGAATACCTGCCGGCGACAGGTCTTTCGAGGGTGGCAAGGGCGCGCACAAACAGATGGGCATCGTCCGCCGGCTCGCAATTTACCGAACAGACTTCCGCCTGCGCCAGCCGGAAATCGAAGGGGCGCAGCCCCAGCCCCTTGCCGATCGGCGCTAGCGAGTAATCTTTGAGTTCTACGATATCCATGGCAGGCCCTAGTAAAAAGCAACAGAAACAAGCATGCTGACTATGAGGCAATAAAACAGACACTCGATTGCCCCCTTCGATGTGGAGATGGGCAGCTGCGTGATCTGCACTCTGGTGGTGAAGCCGCGGTGCAGGCTGATTACGGTGATTACCACCCCGAAGAGGACCCCCTTGACTATGCCCTGGATAATATCGGGTATTGTCAGTGCCTTGGCTATCTGGGACATGAAATTCTCCAGCGGCAGCTGGGTGAGGCTCCAGGCCAGGGCGTACCCGCCGAGCAGAGCCACGAGATCGAAAATGATAAAGAGGCACAGCACAGCGGTCGTTATCCCCAGAAGTCTCGGCAGGGCGATGACATAAAGCGGATCGATCCCGGCCATTTCGATCGAGTCCACTTCATGCAGGACGCTCATGTACCCGGTTTCGATAGTGACTGCAGTCGCGGAGCGCAGGGTCACGATCAGGGCCGTGATAAGAGGGCCCAGCTCGCGGACGATGATCATGACCGAAATGCTCCCGAGGTCGTACTGGGAGGAGATTTCCGCAAACTGGATGATGAGCATGGTTCCGAGCAGCAGGGCAATGGGGATGACAACCCAGAGCGCCTCGACGGCCGTGAAATAGATCTGGTCGACTATGACCAGCCGCACCATGGCCCTGCCCTCCGGAGGCCTTCTGACGAGCAGCCTCAGGATGGAATAGGCAAAGGCGCACAGGTCCATGAATCTCACGAACCGAAATATCGCGTCCCTTCCAATCCGCCCAGCTGTATCCCCGGCAAAACTCATCAGCAGCCCACTGCAAGTGTTTGACATCCCGTATAGCTGAAACCGGGAAACCTTTCAAATGAAAACAGCCGTTTGGCATAATCGGGACCGCCGCAACCGGTTGGGCAACGCTTGCTTTCGCAGGCCGCCCTGCAAAATGGATTGAAAAACACGGATCGCGCAGGTATATTCCCCCATCATTTTCTTTCATCACTTCTCGCGGGAGGGCAAAATGAGGAACTTGCTGTTATCCCTGTTTTTGGTGCTGTGTCTGTGCGGGACTGCCGTGGGCGCCGGGCCTGACGACGTAATGGGGCGCTGGCTCAGCCAGGAGCAGGACGCGATGATCGAGGTTTATAAGTGCGGCAGCCTGTATTGCGGAAAGATTATCTGGCTGCGGGAACCGAATTATCCCGCCAACGACGAGAAGGGCATGGCCGGCAAGACAAAAATCGACCGGGAGAACCCCAACCGGGCCCTGCGCAGCCGCGCCATCCTGGGACTGGAGATCCTGAATAACTTCAGGTACGCCGGGGACGGCAAATGGGAGGACGGCTCAATCTACGATCCCAAGAACGGGAAGACTTACAGCTGCAAGATGTCTCTGGCGGGGGACAAGCTCAAGATCCGCGGATACATAGGCGTTTCATTGCTGGGTCGGACTACCGTCTGGACGCGATCGAGATAGACAGGCCCTGATGACCCGAAGATGAAATCCCGATTCAGGCCGGTCAGATTCTTCCTCATTGCGCTGGCAGCGGTCGTGTGCGCCCTGCTTGCGAATGTCTGCTTCTATTTTTTCTACCCCGATGTGGGCAGGCTGAAAAAAGAGAACCCCCGCAAGACCTCCTTTATGGAATACCGGGAGCATGAGTGGCTCGAGCAGGGGAAAAAAAAGAGGATTCAGCAGCATTGGGTCCCCCTCGCCGGCATTTCGCCTTACCTTGTCAAGGCGGTGATCATCTCCGAAGACGACAAATTCTGGGCGCACGAGGGGTTCGATTTCGATGCCATGAAGGCGGCGATCGAGAAAGACCTGAAGAAAAAGAAGTTCAAGTACGGCGGTAGCACGATAAGCCAGCAACTGGCGAAAAATCTTTATCTGACCCCGTCGCGCAACCCGGTGCGCAAGATAAAAGAGGCCGTCCTTACCTGGCGGCTCGAAAAGACCCTATCCAAGAGGCGGATTATCGAGCTTTACCTCAATGTCGCCGAATGGGGCGACGGCATCTTCGGCATCGGCGCGGCGGCCCGTTACTATTACGGCAAGAGCGCGGCGGCGCTCAATCCCATGGAATCCGCGAAGCTGGCCTCGGTCCTGCCGAACCCCCGCAAATACAAGGTAAACAAGGGTTCAGGGTACGTGGAGAACAGGGCGGACCGGATATACTCGATAATGGTCAGGAGGGGGATCGTAATCCCGGAATATGAAGAGGTCGTCAACTCCGCGGAAGAGGAGAATGCCCCCGTGGTTGCGGCCGCCCCGGAAAATGCACGCCCGGCGGAGCCTTGAAAGCGCTTGTAATACCGGCAACTTGAGGGCAATCATCGCGTGAAACCCAGAAAGTACTTGTATTTGCCTGGATTTGTGTGCTAAGTCCCTGCCTGCTTGATATTCACGAACCGATGTTTGGTTAGGAATGCAACCCTGTTAATCTGATTTATTCTCAGCTGGTCCTCTTATTCGCAATCAAAAATAAAAACCTGTCCGAAAGTGGAACAGGCCGGCCGTTCGCATTAGTGGAACGCAAAACCATGCCCCGGGATTTCCCGGCCCCGCTCAACTCCGGATTTGAGAGTGCGCCGGAGAAATCGGGCCGGCGAATCTGCCGGGAAATCGGACGGCCTCAAGGAGACAATATCGATGAGATTCGAAACAAAACCGGGCGTAGCACGGCTGCTGCCTGCAATACTTCTGTTGTCATGGATGGCTCTGTATCCGGCGCACGCCGCCGCAAAGGACGTGCTGCTTGCCTGGGAAAAGCTGGACGCGTCCGCCGCCGGATACAAGGTGTACTGGGGGCGGTCGAGCAGAGCCTACGAATACAGCGCCGATGCCGGCGCCGGCACAGAGTTCATCATCAGGGGACTTCAGGACGGGATAACTTATTATTTCGCGACAACCGCCTACGACTCGAACAACAATGAAAGCGAATTTTCCAGTGAAGCTGTTCTGGCTTCCTCGACGGCCCCTTCCTCCCCTTCCGCGGAGGGAGGGAACTGTTTCATAGCTACCGCGGCCTACGGAAGCAACCTCGCCCCTGAGGTCCGGGCGCTGCGCACTTTCCGGGACGAGCACCTTATGACCAGCGCGCCGGGCAGACTCCTCGTGAACGCTTATTACAGCATATCGCCGCCCATCGCGAATTTCATCAAGGACAGCATTTTTCTCAGGGCATTGACCCGGTGGTTTCTCTCTCCGCTGGTTTATGCAATAAATCACCCCCTCACGGCGCTGCTGTTGCTGGCGCTGACGGCCGCGGGCTCGCTCGCGTGCGGGAGGATGGCCGGCTCGGTCTGCCGGCGTCCCGCATCCAGGGCCGGGACTCCGGGGGATCAGCAGAAAGGATAGGACACTATGACGGAAACGAAAAAAAATTTATGGATAAAAACACTCCTGCTTGCGGCCGCTCTGGTTGCCGGCACGTCCGTGTGCGACGCTCGGGAATGGTTCGTCCGCGCTGCCGGAGGCGGCGGAGACGGCAGTTCCTACTCCTCCGCATGGCAGGGCTTCAACGCGATCGGCTGGGGCAATATCGCTCCCGGAGACACGCTCTACATATGCGGGACGTTCAATTCCACGCTCAACGTCGGGGCGTCCGGATCGGGTGATTCCTCGCGCGTCGCCATACGGGGAGATTATCCCCAGGAGCCCGGAGTCATTGACGTTTCGGGAGGAGAGGCAATCAGCGTGTACGGCCGCTCCTTCGTAACTCTGAAGGGCATAACCGTGGACCGCAGCGGCAGCAACGGCGTCGGGGCGCAGAACTCGTCGTACGTTAATATCGCCGACTGCGGTTTCTACAGGGTCGGGCAAAGCGGCGGCACCGTGTTCGGCGTCGACGGCAGGTACGCGCAGGGCATGAAGATTACGAACTGCCGCTTTACCAATGAAAAGGGCCCGTTCAACGCCACGGGCATTACGGTCAACTTGGGGTTGAGCTCGCCGGCCCGCTCCTACGTGGATAAATGTTACATAAACGGGATCGAGGTCGACGGGATCTGCCCCGGCAACAACGTCACCATAACCCGCAATACGATCGGCAACCTCATGAGCGCCGCCTCGCATGCGGACGGAATACCGGTCCAGGGCTCGAATGTGATCGTATCGCAGAACACCATTTACAACTGCACGCAGAACATCTACGTGGATTCGTTTGATTACGGCTCGGGCGCAACCTGCGTTTGCGATAACGTCGTCATAGCCGACAACCTCGTGTACGGCACTTCCGCAATTTACGGCGTGGGGACAAACGGGATATCCGTGGATGTGGAGACGGGCGGCGCGGCATCCATCCGGAACCTGAAGATTTATAATAACACGGTTGCCAACCTGAATTACCGCGGCTTCGCAATAGGCGACCGGGGGAACGGCGCGAGCCGCCTCGACGGCCTTGACATCCGCAACAACCTCGTCGTCAACTGCGGAAACTGGAACACGAATTTCGATTTCGATATCAGCGGCAGGCCGGCCGACATGATCATGGATTACAACCTGGCTGTCAACAACTCGTATGAGAACAACGGCCCCTGTTACTCATGGAACGGCACCCGGTACACTCTGGACCAGTTCAAGGCGGCGCTCGGCTTTGAGGCTCACGGCAAAAGCAACCCTTCGGGGGCGCTCTTTCGCAAGTATTCCTATGGCGCCGGCGACAATGATTACCGGCCGGCTTTCGGGTCCCCGGCGATCGATGCGGGGATCAGCGCCGGCGACACATACAATTTCGACATAGCAGGCGCGCAGCGCCCGCAGGGGAGCGGCTGGGACATAGGCTGCTACGAACTGGCGGGCGGCGCATCCGAACCTGGAGCGCCCGGGGGCATTACGACCCCGACGAACCACTCGGACAACGGACCGAATCCGCCGCGGAACCTGAGAGTCATGTAAAAGAAAATCCCGACAGACACGTGTATTATTTATCGTGCTATCGGGAAAGCATTGCCATATATGGAGAAGAGAGAATTTAACAGTTGCTAAAACAAAGAATAGTGTGATAGGGAACAAACATAGGTATACGACTCGTTTGCTTTACAGGTAAGAGTTTTGCGCCTCTTCAGAACCGGACCGGCCTTAACGCGGTCCGGGCCCCGGCTGTCTTCTGGACCACCTGACGGACATTCCATCCTGAAAAAACCTGAGTTTGAGCCTTCCATTGCCCCCCGGCGGAACAGCGTTTTTCCCCGCGGGGAAATGGCAAGCAGAGCAATTGCCCGGCGGTCCGGGCAAAAAATCTGCCGGGCGGCTTCAGCACTCGATTTGTGTTGTTTCGTCTGGTGTAAATTTTATGGAGGTGTTTGATAATGTTCAGTGCAAAGAAGCAAAGAAAATCCGGGACAGTCCTGGCGGCCATCCTGGCCCTGGCGCTCTTGATCGTCGCGGGACAGGTTGTCGCGGCCGAATTGAAACTGGCGTGGGACCCGAGTGAAAGCTCCAACGTCACAGGATACAAGGTCTATTACGGGACCCAGAGCGGCAACTATTCAGGCAGCGTCGATGCCGGCAGCCAGACCAGCACCACGCTGACGGGCCTGGCGGACGGCCAGACTTATTATATTGCTACGACCGCGTATGATTCAACCGGTGCGGAAAGCGATTTCTCCAATGAAGTGTCGGCGACAACAGCTGCGGCTGCATCGAGCGGCGGCAGCGAGGGCGGCGGAGGCGGGTGTTTCATCGCCACGGCGGCCTACGGCAGCTACATGGCTCCGGAAGTCCGGCTCCTGAGGGATTTCCGCGACAGCTACCTGATTACCAACCCGGCCGGCCGCGCGTTCGTCAATGCCTATTACGCGCTCTCTCCGCCTCTTGCGGACATAATCAGGGATAACGAACTGCTCCGCGCTCTGGCCAGATGGTTCCTGTCGCCGGCGGTTTATGCAGTCAAGTATCCGGGAATTGCCCTGCTCCTGGCGGCGCTGGCGGGGCTCGCGGCAGTTACGGGCTGCAGGGCGGCCCTGGCTGGAAGAGTCAGGCGGCGCGAGGCGATCAGGGCCCGGGGAGAGAATTGATCATGAAAAAGAAGTCGATAATCGTAGCGGCAGCCGCTGCTTTAGTGCTGCTCGCGTTTTCAACAGCCGGCGCGAGGGACTGGTTCGTGCGTCCCTCGGGCGCATCGTACGGCAGCGGCGACGGCACAGCATTTGCCAATGCCTGGTCGGGTTTCAGCAGGGTAAACTGGTCGGGCATTGCACCGGGCGACACACTTTATGTAGCCGGCACGTTTAATGAGAAACTCACCGTGGGGAAGAGCGGATCCTCCGGAAACCTGATCACCATCCGCGGCAATTACCCCGGCTATCCGGGAGTGATCGACGTCTCCAGCGGGGATGCGGTCAGCCTTCACGGCCTGGTATACGTCTCCATTGACGGGCTTACAATAGACCGGGCCGGCGGCAACGGCGTGGAAATGCAGAGCTCGAACCATTGCGAAGTGAAGAACAGCAACTTCTATCGCATCGGCCAGAGCGGGGGCACGGTGTTCGGCATCGACGGGCGCTATGCCCAGGGGATGTACATTTACAACTGCCGTTTCACCAATGAAAAAGGCGCCTTCCGGGGCACGGGCATCACCACGGCTCTGGGTCTGAGTGGAAGCGTGGCGACCTCGACCATCGACAAGTGCTATATCAGCGGAATAGATGTTGACGGCATCTGCCCGGGCAACGACACAGTGATCTCTCGCTGCGTCATCGGAAATCTGACCAATATGGGCAGCCATGCGGACGGGATCCCCATCCAGGGGTCGCGCGTTGTCGTCAAGCAGAACGTGGTCTATTCCTGCACCCAGGGTATTTACCCTGACAGCTTCGATTACGGCCCCGGGTCGGTCTGCATCTGCGACGACGTCACCATTGCCAATAACCTGATCTATCAGACCCCGGCAATGTCCGCCATGAACGGCATCAGCTGTGACGTGGAAACTGGAGGCCAGGCCTCGATGAAGAGGCTGAAGATCTACAACAACACCGTCGTCGGTATAAACCAGTACGGGATCAGCGTAGGCGACCGCGGACACGGCGGCGCTACACTGGCCGGACTGGAAATAATGAATAACATAGTCGTTGACAGCGGCACATCGACCTCGAGCGGCAACATAACGGTCCAGGCGAGCGGCTCCATACCGAGCATCAGGATAGACAATAACCTGGTCGGGGAATACCGCGTTAGCCGCGCTAATTACCGCTACATGGGGCAGGACAGGACCCAGGCGCAGATGCGCAGTCTTGGCTTCGAGACAAACGGCAAGGAGAATCCGGCGGTAGGTTCGATATTCAAGCGATATTCCTACCAGGGGACCAACAACGACATTTCGCTCGCAGCGAATTCCCCGGCCATCGGCATGGGGGCCAACCTCGGGGCGGCCTATAGCGCGGACATCAACGGCTCCGTGCGGGGCGCCGTGTGGGATGCGGGCTGTTACGCATCCGGCTCCTCGGGCGGCGGCACAACTCCGCCTCCGTCCTGCAGCGTCACCCTGAGCGCGACGAAGGCTTCGTACAACTCCGCAGCGACGACCGGGACTGTCGGCGTGACCGCCTCCACGAGTTCCTGCGACTGGACGGCCGTCGCCAATGCAGCCTGGATCACAATCACTTCAGGCGCCAGCGGTACAGGTTCCGGCACGGTTTCCTATTCCGTAGCGCAGAACACGGGAACATCCAACCGCAGCGGGACCATTACGGTTGCGGGGCTGACCTTCACGATCGTGCAGTCGGCCACGAGCATCCCCCCGAGCAGCGTTACTATCAAGCCGCCGACCAACCTGCGGGTGATGTAAGCTGTTTCTAAAACACGAAAGGCATCCGCCACAAGCGGATGCCTTTCGCATCCATCAAAAAGCCCTTTCTGAATAATAGTTTCTATTATTTCAGGACCTACCTATCTGTCCTTTCATTCCTATCAATGCCGTTACATTCGGAATGCCGGCTGATTTCAAAAATAGGAATATCTGGTGACCTCCTTGTTGGATGAGATTTACCAAGAAAGTAAGGATTTCAGCCAGTCGCCTCTTGTCCTCCTAACACCTCAAAAAAGATTGTAGCGAAACTCGATTGCAAAATTTCGAAAACACTTTTTGCCAATCCTGACTTGTACTATGGTTCTAAAAGTAATGATAAATAAGTGATAATAAAATTATCAGTGGTAAAATATGGTACAAATTATTTATCCATTCATCTCTAGTTTATCTAATCTCACCTCAATAGCATATATCAGAAAATACTGATTTCTCTTGCGTTTTCATATCCTTCTCCTTTCTTTTGATTCACTGGCATGTCTGTTGCTCTTGTAACTGAACAAAATGGTGAAAGGAGAATTATATGGAATTTGTTAAGTTAGATATTAAAGACCATATAGGCGTCGTGACGGTTGATCGTCCACCCCTGAATTCCATCAATATGCAAGCTTACAAGGAAATTATTGAGGCTTTTGACAGCATCAATGGAAATGATGAAGTTTACGTTTCGATTCTCACAGCTAAGGGCAAAGCCTTTATGGCCGGCAATGATCTCAAGGATTTTACGGGCCCGTTTAAAAAAGACTATGTGAACTACGTTAAACTCATAAACGAAGGTCTCGCAGCTCCATACAACTGCCGGGTCCCGGTAATCGGGGCAATAAACGGCCTTGCATTAGGGACCGGCACTGCAATTGCGGCGTGCTGCGATTTGCTGGTTGCCGCAGAAGAAGCCTATTTCGGGATTACTGAAATCAATTTTTCGCTTGTAAGCGGCCCTTGCCATATCTCACGCCTGCTGCCAGAAACAACCGCCAGAAATTATTGCATGAGGGGAAAAAGAATAAGTGCCAGAGAGTTAGAGGCGTTTGGCGCCATTTGTAAAATTGTCCCTAAAGAAGAATTGATGATTGCAGCAATTGAAATTGCGGCGGAAATTGCCGGCAAACCGCCGCTCGCTATGATCGAGCTGAAACGAGCAATGAATAACAATCAAGGTTTCCGCATAATGGAAAAATATGCTCTGGAAATGTCATACACGCAATTTCTGAAAGACACCCAGGACTTTGATGAAAGTATTTCTGCATTTTTTGAAAAACGAAAACCAGTATTCAAACGCAAATAAATAAAGGAGATGAAGATGAATAACTATGGAGATCTTTATAATTCAAAACTGACCACGGTTGACGGAGCGCTCAGTAAAATCAAATCCGGAGACGTGGTTGCCATCAGCTGTTATGGATCGGAACCGATAACCATATTAGAGCAGTTACATACAATTAAGGATCGCGTTGAAAATGTGACGATCTGGCATTTGTTGGGGTATTGGAAATACAAATTCCTGGAGGATAACCCTGAATATCTCGGTAAATTCGATATTATGGCAACATTTTATGGCCCTGCTGCAAGAAACCTGCACAAAACGGGAAGGGTCAGTTATCAGCCAAATCACGTCCGCGACATGGTGCCGAAGAGGGTTGTTAACCAGAAACCTGACGTTTTCATTGCGACAGTAAGCCCCATGGATAAAAACGGTTATGTCAGGGAATCTATATCTCTCCTGATGGAACATGATGCCTGGAAGAACGCAGGCAAAATCATAGTAGAAGTTAACCGGAATGTCCCTCTGGTTTATGGAGATACTGAAATTCACATTAGTGATATAGATTGCATTGTTGAGTCAAACCGCCCTCTCATATCCTTTCCCAATCCGCCAATGACTGATGTTGATTTGGCAATCGGCGAATATGTCAGTTCCATTGTCAAGGATGGAGATTGTATTCAGCTGGGATATGGCCCATCACCGAATGCTTGCGCCAAGGCATTTATGAGTAAAAAAGATCTTGGAGTCCACACTGAAATGATCAGCGAAAGTATGATGGAACTTATGCGGGCCGGAGTGGTTACCAATCGTAAAAAGAACTTTCATAAGGATAAGATGGTGGGGGCATTTGTTTTCGGCTCAGAAGACCTCTACAGGTTTGTCGACAATAATCCATGTATTTTATTGAAGCCGGGCAGCTACACGAATGATCTGCGGATCATCAGCCAGAATGACAACATGGTTGCAATTAACAGTGCTTTGATGGTCGATCTTTCGGGACAAGTAAATTCCGAATCCATTAATGGTAGACAATATGGCGGAACCGGCGGCCAGAACGATATGGCGATCGGGTCCGTCATGTCAAAAAATGGCAAATCAGTAACTATACTGCCGTCAACTACCGCCAAAGGGAAACTATCGACTATACAGCCTTTTCTGCCATTCGGCTCGACTGTGAGCGTAACTAGAAATGACGTCGACTATGTTGTAACCGAGTACGGTATCGCACATTTGCGCGGAAAAACGATAAGGGAAAGGGCTAAATGCCTCATCTCCATTGCTCACCCTGATTTTCGTAAAGAGCTGCAAGAAGCAGCGAAAAAATATGAAATCTGGTGATCAATCGAGAAAACCTGGGACAACCAACGAGATCATAGCTGACTCTCGCGAAAAGGAGGAATTCAAATGTCTACATCTGTAAATACATTAAACGGCGTGAAGAGTACTGTTTGGGGTTATCGTTATTGGATTCTGGCGATTGTGTGGCTGCTATACCTGATCAATTATCTGGACAGGATAGCTGTTTTAACTTGTTTGCCTTATATTCAAACCGATCTGAAGTTGACTCCGCAGGAAGTGGGATGGCTGGGGTCCATTTTTTTCTTGGCCTATGGGATAGCTCAATTTCTTG
>CAZKYN010000099.1:0-11781 GCA_964556675.1 uncultured Syntrophaceae bacterium | reverse complement strand
CAAGGCTTTCCAGGTATTTAAGCTCCGAGCCCGAGAACTGAATGGAGGATTTGCCGCGGAAAAGGAGGAGGAATCCGAAAACCCTTTTTCTTATTTGCAGCGGCACGGCTATGATGAAGCCCGGCACACCGGGGAAGGCGAAGTGGTCCAGCAGGACAGGCCTGTTGTTGACGGCCGCATCTATCAGGATGCTACGGGAGGAATCTATGACCGAATCGATCCGGACCGGCCCCGAATTGTGCCTGGTCAGTCGGGGATGAAATACGCCTGCTTCGGCATTGAACAGCAGGAACGAACAGATATCGGCTTTGGCGATCCGCAGGCCGGCATTGACGATCTCCTGGAAAATCTGCTCATTGCTCCCGCCGGCGCCTTCCACCAGGTCGAATATATAATCCCGGACGGACAACTCTTTTACAGAGCTGATCACCTTTTTATCCGATTTGATTTCCGACTTGCGCTCGGAGAGGATGAACCTTTCCCTCAGGTACACATTGACCTTGTAAATCAGGTCGCTGACGCTGAACGGTTTCGTGAGGTAGTCGACGGCGCCGAACTTCATTGCGGAAACACATACGTCGAGAGTGGTGATTCCCGTTATCATTATCACGCGGGCGAGCGGATCGATTTCCAGCACCCGGGTCAGGAGCTCGACGCCGTTCATTTCCGGCATTTGCACATCGGTGATTACGAGATCGCAGGGGTTCTCCTCGAGGATGCCCAGAGCTTCGAGACCGTTCGAGGCCTCCAGGATCCGGAAACTGCCGACCAAACCAAGCGCTTCGATTATCAACTGCCGGGAATCCCGTTCGTCGTCGACTACGAGGACATTGATCTCGCTCTGCAACTGGCTGGATTGAAGCATACAATTGCGCTTTATTCGGCGGCTTCGCTCTCGCTGGGCGCACTGTTGACGATGATATTAAGGAGAGTTTCGGAAATCCTGTTGTAGACGACGGTCTTATTGTCCGGGGAGGACAGGCTCACCCGGTCATAATCCCTGTCCCGGGGAGCATCGGGACTGGAACGCCTTTCTGAAGCCCCGTTGATCTTGCTGTAAACCTTCAGAATACCGTCGATCTGGTAGGGTGAAATCGTCATTGACATGCCTTTGCTGAAAGTAATTCCCTTTTACCGAAACTCTCCGGCCTTTTCATACATAGAAATACTAAAATTTCTTTTTTTTTGAGGGTTGTTCCCGGGCTTTTCTATTACGCTTCCGGGGTCGCGTATCCTGCAGGCAATCCTATGGGCTGACGGCTTTCCGCCAGGAGAGACCGCCGCTCGAAAGCGGCCGCATGTCGGTCTCCCCTGACGGCAGCCTGGAGTTTACCATTCGGAGAAATCTCCATCCATGGGGATCTTATCGTTCGCGCCTATTACTCTGCCCGGTGCCTGACCGGCTTTCTTCCTCACGGGAAGGAGAGCAAGGGCCTTTTTCAGCCCGCGCGCCGGCCCGGCCGTGATTTCCTTGTGATAGGCATGGGAGTTGCCGTTTTCCCCGCCGCCATGGACCAGCAGTCTCATGTCCATGACTATTGTCTTCATTTGATTCGCCTGGGCGGTCATCTCCTCCGAAGCGCTTGCCGACTCTTCCGCATTGGCGGCATTCTGCTGAGTGACCTTGTCCAGTTCGCCCATGGCCTTGCTGATCTGGTCGATGCCCTGCGACTGTTCCGCGCAGGCCGCCGCGATTTCATTGACGAGTTGGCCGACCTTTCCGGAAATATCGATGTTTTCGGCGAATGCCTGCTGGGTCAGCCTGGTCAGCTCGTTGCCGTTGCGGATGGATTTGACAGTGTTTTCGATGAGGCTGTTGGTTGTCTTTGCCGCTTCCGCCGCCCGCAGAGCCAGGCTGCGGACCTCATCGGCGACCACCGCGAACCCCGCCCCTGCCTCGCCGGCCCTGGCCGCTTCAACAGCCGCATTGAGGGCAAGCAGGTTCGTCTGGAATGCTATCTCATCGATGGTCTTGATGATCTTGCCGGTTTCCTCGCTGGTCTTGGTGATCTCGGTTATGGCCCCGGCCATTTCCGCCATGTGCTTGTCGACCTTATCTATGATCGACTTGGCCGAGCCCATCAGGGCGTTGGCTTCCGAAGCATGGTCCGAATTGTTTTTCGTCATGGCCGCCATCTCTTCCAGGGAAGCGGACGTCTCCTCGAGTGAAGAGGCGGATTCCGAAGCGCCCTCGGCCAGCGACTGGCTGGACTGCGCAACCTGGTGGGAAGCGGCCGCCACCTGTTCCGAGGCGTCGTTAAGTCCCTGAACCGCCCTGTCGATGGGCTTGGAGATGCTGCGGGCAAAGAGGATGACCAGGAAAACCGTCACCCCCAGGAAGACTATGCCTATTAAAAGGATGGCGTTGCGCAGGGTATGCGCGGCGCCCAGGAACTCCTGTTCGTCCTGTGTCACTCCCACTGACCATCCGGTGAGCGCAACAGGCGCATAGCCGGCGATCTTGGAAATGCCCTGGAACACGTAATCATCCGTGCCGGACTGACCGGCAACCATCTTGGCTGTGAAGTCCTCCATCCCCTTTGTCTTGGTGATGTTCAGTTCGAGGATGAATTCCTTTTTCGGGTGAGCGATTACGATGCCTTCCTTGTTTATCATAAAAGCGTATCCCGTCTTCCCGACCTTCATTTCCGAGAGCTTTTCTCCCATGAATTCCACATTAATTATGGAAAAGTATGCGCCGAGAAATTCGCCGCTGCCGGAGTATACCGGGGCCGCTACGGGGACGATCGGTTTGCCGCTCGCCCGTGATTTCGTGACCGCCCCGACATTGACTTTGCCGGCCTTGGCCTCCTTGAAATAATCGCGATCCGCCACGTTTATCCCCACCGACTTGCCGTCCACGCCGTCAACGAAAACAAGGCCGTTCTTGTCGATGAGTCCGATCAGTTCATAATCCTTTCCGGTCTTCTTCATCGTCCTGGTGAGGTCCCCGCGGATATCCTCGAAATTTTTTTCTCCCTTGTCGGCGGCGGCAACAGCCGCGATTACGGAACCTTTAACGGACCATTCGGAGGCAAATTTCATCTCCTCCTGGATCGCGACACCCACTACCTCGGCCATGTTCTTGGCCACGAGGGCCGCCTGCTCGGAAGCCCCGGACCTCAACGCATCCTGCGATTTGGATGCGGCAAGGAAGCCGACGACACTCAGAGGGATGAGGACAACCGCAATCCCGCCGAGCAGCAATTTGAAGCTCAATGATCTTTTTTTCATGAAGGACCTCCTCTGGTTTGACTGATTTTCACCAATCAAAATGCGTACCAACAATCGATTGTTTGCTAAAGTGTCGAAACCAGAGGGGCTTTTTTTTCGTATGCTGCGCTGAAAGCAATGATGAAGGGCTTCGGGATTGTACTAATCGTCCTGTAAAACAGGATCAGTCCTGATAATCAGGATTGCCGCCGCCCTGTTTCAGGTTGTGCTTTTGAAAAAGGGCGTAGAGCCTTGATCGGGAAAGGCCGGAAATACGGCTCGCCTTGGAAACGTCGTTGCCGGCGAGGCTCGCCAGGCTCTGAAGGTAGCGGCGCTCCGACTCCATCACCGAATCCTTCCGGAAGTCCTGGAATTTGGGGAGCTCGCCCGGGGCTCCGGCGGGCGCTCCGGCACCGTTGCTCTTCTTGAATTCCGATTTCCTGATAAGGCGGATCCGCAGGTCCGTCGGCAAATGTTTGGGAAACAGAACCGGCTCATGGCGGGCGTTCGCAAACGCCATGTCGAGGATATTGAAAAGCTCCCGCACGTTGCCGGGCCATTCGTAATCGGACAGGGCCTGCAGGAACTCGGGGGAGAAGCTCTTCAGAGGCGCTCCATACCTGGTGCAATTGCGCTGGATGCGATGGAAGACCAGCTCGCGGATATCTTCCCGGCGCTCTCTGAGAGGGGGCAATTCAATTATGCACGACCTTATCCGGAACAGCAGGTCGCTTCTGAACTCCCCGGCAGAAGCCATGGAATCGAGGTCCCTGTTGGTCGCCGCCACCAGCCTGAAGTTGCTTTTCCTTTCGCTTTTGCCGCCCACGGGGCGAAATTTCTTTTCCTGCAGGACCCGCAGGAAGGCCTTCTGGATATTGAGCGGCAATTCGCCTATTTCATCCAGGAACAGCGTGCCGTTGTCGGCCTGGCTTATCAGGCCGTCCTTGGCCATTGCGGCCCCGGTGAACGCGCCCTTCTCGTGCCCGAACAGGATGCTCTCGACGAGCGATTCCGAGAGAGCGGCGCAGTCGACCACGACAAAACTGTTTTCTGCCCTCGAACTGTTCTGATGGATTGCCCATGCGAACAGCTCTTTGCCGGTCCCGGTCTCGCCCTGGATAAGGATGTTCATATCTCCATCAGCTGCCCTGGACAGGACTTCAAAGCAGTCGATTATGGCCGGACTCTGGCCTATTATGCCTTCACGGTTGAGGGCGAGAGCTGATTTCTTGGCCTTCTTCTCCTCCCTGTACTGAAGGGCCCTCAGCAGCGGCAGGATAATCATGTTCATGGATGAAGGCTTTTCAATATAATCCCAGGCGCCGCATCTTATCGCCAGTTCAGCTCCGTCCGGATCACCCGCGCCCGTCATTATAATAACCTCGGGGGCTGACTGCATCTTCAGGAGCTTGGGGAGCACTTCCAGGCCGCTCCCGTCCGGCATGCCGACGTCGAGATAGACAATATCGAAAGGGCTTTTCGAAGCGGTTTCCAGGCCTTTTTTGATCGTGAAAGCGCAGGTTACCGTATGCCCGAGGTCTCCGATAAAGCCTGACAGCATTTCGCAGAAAAACTTGTCGTCGTCGATGATCAGAATGGAAGCCATAATGCGCCCGGCGCTTCAGTCAAAATTATAATCCGGAATGAAATATCGGATTCCGTTCGAAAATACTTTAGCAATCAATCCGGTATGTTAATTAACACATGTATTTTTAATTTCAAGTTAAACCCGACGGCTTCCGATAAGCATTATATGAAATTCTGTCTATAGAGGCCTTTATGCCGGATAAAAAAAAGAAACACCCCCCCGCAGAACTCAAGCAGACCGAAGACGCACTGAAGGAAAGTGAAGAAAAGTACAGCACCCTTATTGAAAACATCAACATCGGCGTGTTCAGGAACACTTACGACGGCACCTTTCTGCAGATCAATCCGGCAATGGCCAAGCTTCTCGGCTATGAAAGCGTACGGGAGCTGAAGGGGACCCATACCTCGAAACTCCTTTGCGATTCCTATTCAGTGAGCGAATTCCTGAGATCAATCAAACACCCCGAGGGGATCAGGAACAAGGAAATGACCATGAGGAGGAAGGACGGGTCTTTCGTAATAACCTCGATAACCGCCAAGGCCCGGTTCGGAGAAGACGGGAGGGTCATGTGGATTGACGGCGTGATCGAGGATATTACCGAGCGCCGGGCCATTGAGGACCTCTACAGGACGCTTTCCGAGAAATCCTTCGCGGGCCTTTACGTGCTGCAGGACGGCGTATTCAAGTACATAAACCCCAATGCCGCAGCTTCGACGGGATATTCTCCCGCGGAAGTCGTCGGTAAAACTTCCCAGTCTATCGTCCACCCCGGTGACTGGGACAGGGTCAGAAAGCTGTCGGGGAACATGCTCAAGGGCTACAGCACCTCCCCTTACACTTACCGGATCCTGACGAGGTCCGGCAAGACCAGGCGGATAATGGAAACAGTCTCTTCTATAATCTATAACGGCCGGAAGGCAATTCTGGGCAATTCCATGGATATCACCGAAAGGTTTGCCGCCGAAGAGCGCGTCAGGGAATCGCAGCAGCAGCTTGCTTCCGTTATCGACTTCCTGCCCGATGCGACTATGGTCATCGACAAGGACGGGACTGTTCTGGCGTGGAACAAGGAAATGGCGAAAATTACCGGCGTTGAGGCGGAATCGATTCTCGGCAAAGGCGATTATGAGTACGCTCTTCCCTTTTACGGCTGCCGGCGCCCGATCCTTGCCGATCTCGCCCTGATGCCTGAAGCCGAGATAAACAATAATTACACCTTCCTGGAAAACCAGAGAGACCTCCTGGTTGTGGAGACCGGCGCCCCCAAGGTGAAAGGGCAAAAGAGAATACTCTGGGCCAAAGCCGCCCCCATTTACAATACGAAGGGAGAAATCACCGGCTCCATCGAGACCATCCGCGACGTCACGGACAGGAAAAGGCTCGAAAAGCAGCTGCTGAAAAGTGAACAGCTTTACCGCACCCTGGTCGAGAACCAGACCGACCCCATCTGCCGCTGGGACAGGGACTGCCGGCTGACTTACGTAAACGAAAGTTACTGCAGGCTGTTCGGCAAAACGAGAGACGAACTGCTGGGCATGGTATGGATGCAGCTTGCCCCTGAAGATATCCGGAAAGTAATCGTGCCCAAGTTCAGGAAACTGCTGGACAATCCGATGGTCCATACCTTTGAGCATGAAATGAAGACGGAAGACGGCACCAAATGGTTCACCTGGACCGATATCCCGCTGTTCGACGCGGGGGGCAACCTGCTTGAATATCAGTCCGTCGGGAGGGACCTCACGGACAGGAAAAAGACGGAAGAGGCCCTCCGGCAATCGGAAAACCTTTACAGGGCAATATTCGAAAACACCGGCGCCGCAACCCTCATCGTCGGCGAAGACACCAAAATAAAACTTATCAATTCGGTTTTTGAGGAAATGACGGGCCGCAAGAGGGAGGAAGTGGAAAACAAGATGAGCTGGACGGAATTCATACCCGAAAAGCACATGGAAAGAATGATGGATTATCATTATGCCCGCCGGACTTGCGAACGCCCGCCACTGGTTTATGACTTCAGCTTCTTCGACAGCAAAGGCCGGGAAAGGGACGCTCTGATGCACATAACAATGGTGCCCGGGACGACCGACAGCCTGGCGTCCATTGTCGATATTACCGACAGAAAAACGGCGGAACGCGAGCTTCTCGATAAAGAAGTGAGACTCAAGCAGGCCGAGAAAATGGAATCTCTGGGGCTGCTGGCCGGGGGCGTGGCCCATGACCTGAATAATGTGTTTTCCGGCCTGGTCGGTTATCCGGAGATTGTCCTGATGCAGGTGAACGCGCTCAAGGAACACCCGGACCCGGACAAGATAAATAAATTCCTCAACGACCTGCCGAAGAAAATGAACAGCATCATGAGGTCCGCCCAGATGGCGTCCGATATCGTCCAGGACCTCCTGGCCATGACCAGGCGCGGCGTCATGGAGGACAAGACGCTCAACCTCAACGAGATCATCTGGGATTACTTAAACTCCGCCAAGTTCCATATGGTGGAGGGTTTTTATCCCCGGATCAGGATAGAGACCTCGCTGGACAAGAACCTTTTGAACATGAACGGCTCCCGGACCCACCTGCTGAAAACCGTCATGAACCTGATAAGCAACGCCTTTGAGGCCATTAAGGAGGGCGATGAGGGCGTGATCCATCTTAACACTTACAATGTTTACATCGACCGCGACCTGCCGGATTCAAACCTGCGCGAGGGGAATTACATCGTCCTCGAGGTCATGGACAACGGGATCGGCATCCCCGGCGAGTTCATCAACCACATCTTTGAGCCGTTCTTCACCAAAAAGAAGATGGGCAAAAGCGGCACAGGACTGGGTCTTTCGGTTGTATGGTATGCCGTCAAGGACCACAGGGGGCACGTGGAAGTGAAATCCGAGGAAGGCAAAGGATCGACGTTCCTGCTGTATTTCCCTGCTTCCGACAAAAACCTGCCGGGCGAGGCCGAGCTGGAGATTGAGCCCATGCGGGGCAACGGGGAAAAGATCCTGGTCGTCGACGACAAGCAGGAACAGCGGGACTACGCATCTCTGCTGCTTTCGACGCTGGGGTACCGGGTGTCGACTGTCAGCTCGGGGGAAGAATGCATCGAATTCCTCAGGAATAAGGAAGCAGACCTGATTCTGCTTGATATGATAATGGACCCGGGAATGGACGGCCTCGACACTTTCCGGGAGGTCAAGAAAATCCGCCCCGGACAGAAAGCGATTATCGTCAGCGGCTACTCGGAAACGGACAGGGTCAGGGAGGCCCAGAAGCTGGGAGCGGGAGCCTATGTCAGGAAACCCTATCTCATGAAAACAATCGCCAGGGCGATACAAGAGGAATTGGGCAGGTAAGCGCCTTATCCCTGCGCCCGGCGGTAAAACCATTTTCTGCAATTCATCATATTGATTAAAGCCCGTTTGGTTGCTATAAGGTGGCAGTCAGTCCGGCCGCTTGCCGGGCTGAACTTTCAGAAGGGGCTCCTTAATGAATGCCATCTGGGTAATCCTGATAGTCGTGAGCGCCGTTTTCGCACTGGCGGGCGGTATGCCCGGCGAATTCACCAGGGCCATATTCGAGGCGGCAAAATCCGCCGTGGAAGTCTCCCTCTACCTGCTCGGCATTATTGCCCTCTGGATGGGGATAACCAGGATCATCGAGGATTCGGGCCTGATATACAGGTTTTCCAATCTCTTCCGTCCGGTCATGTCCCGGCTGTTCAAAGGCATCCCCCCCGACCACCCCTCGATTACTTCCATTACGCTTAACCTTCTCGCCAACATGTTCGGACTGGGCAATGCCGCAACCCCCCTCGGGATCAAGGCCATGCAGGACCTGCAGAGCCTCAACAGCGAAAAGGAGAGCGTGACCTTTGAGATGATGCTCTTCATTGTCCTCAATACCGCGTGCATCCAGATTATCCCCTTTACGGTGATCGGCATTCTTGCCGACTACGGATCGGCCAACCCCTCGGGCATCATACTGCCTATCCTGATCGCCTCGTTCGCAACGGCCCTCTCAGGTATTGCCGCTCTTTATATATTCAGGAAGATAAACGGCCTATGGAAATAGTCGCAACCGTTTCCAGGCTTATCATCCCGGCTTTCATTCTGTTCGTAGTCGGATACGGCGTCTACCGGAGAGTTCCGGTGTTTGATTCCTTTGTCTCCGGGGCAAAGGACGGGTTTTCGGTCATCCTCCGCATCTTCCCGTATATCCTCGCTATTTTCATTGCGATCAAATGCTTTCAGGTTTCGGGCGCCTTCGGGATTATAAGCAGCGCGCTGCAGCCGTTATTGTCGTACATAGGCGTCCCTCCGGAGGTGCTGTCGGTAGCGGTGATCAAGCCCCTGTCGGGGAGCGCCTCGCTGGGCGCGTTCACCGAAGTTATCAAGGCGACTGGCCCTGATTCGACGGCAAGCAGGATTTCAGCGGTCATCATGGGCAGCGCGGAAACGACGTTCTATGTCCTGGCGGTCTACCTCGGCGCGGTGAGCATCAAAAGGACGAAGTTCCTGGTGCCCGTTTGCCTCATCGCCGACCTGATCGGAATGACGGCCGCCGTGCTGGTCGTCAAGCTGTTCTTTCCCTGAGCGGGGCCCTGAGCGGCTAATGTGCAGGATGATCGGAATCAGGAATTACAGCCGCCGCGAGCACGGGGCGCTGCTGGAGAATTTCACGCTCCTCGCCGAAAAGGGCAAGGTCCCCCCGGGTGCGGCGCCCGGCCACCATGACGGGTGGGGCATCGGGTATTTCAGGCGGGGCCGGGCCGTCTTGCATAAAAGCGCCTCGTCCATTCTGCGGGATAAGGAGGATTTCCGCAGTTTAATCCGGGAGGCGGACGGCTCTCCGTCACTTATTCTCCACTTGCGCAAATCAGCCTGGCCGCATACGACCGCGCCCGAACATGCGCACCCTTTTCTGTATGACAATTTCCTTTTCGCGCACAACGGCACCATTACCGATTACAAGTCACTCCTGCCGTTCCTGAAATTCGACACAACCGGAGCCGGGCATGCGCTCGACACAGAAATTTTTTTCCGCTTCATCATGAGCCATCCGCAGCCGGGGACCGGTACGGCGCTCAAACACGCGGCCGGGCACGTCTTGCGCGAAAATGCCTTCACGTCCCTCAACTGCCTGCTGGCCGGCGAAAAATGCCTGCTCGCGTACCGGCAATACAGCCGCAACCCGTCGTATTATTCCCTTTACCATGCGCGGGCCGGCGCATCGGCCATAGTCTGCTCGGAGCCGGCGGACAAGTCCCTTTCCTGGAAAATGCTCCGGAAAGGGCGTTTGCTTGCCCTGTAGTGTCGCTGCATTTTCATAAACCTTCCGGCGCCTCGCCATCCGCTCGAAACCGGCGAATGGACCAGCGTGAGCAACATCGCCCCCGGGTTAGCGCCAGGCCTATTTCATTTCCACCCCGCAGTGGCAATTTCCGGGCTGCTGGCTCACCATGCCGCAGTTGCCGTCCGGGCAGTTGCAGGAGTAGCGGCCCACGGTTTTGAAAGTCCTCATGCCGCCCCAGGCGTCGGAAATCAGAATTGCGGAGTCCCCGGCCGACCTGACAATCCTGGCCCGGACCATTTCGCGGCCGCAGGCGCAGTTGCCTGGTTTTTTCGCCATGCCCTGGCAGGCGCAATCCTTGCCGCAATTGCAGGCATAGACCTCATCCCCGGCCTGGGCATCAAAGTACTTATCCGAAGCTGAACTAAGACGGCACAACCCGATGACGACTATAAATGCCAGCAGACCGATGCACGATTTCCTCATCCCGCTCATATCGCCGGAGGCTCTTCCAGCAGATCCCTGAATTCACCCGTCAGCTCCCCCGGCCTGCCGGAAGGCCGGGTCCCTCTCCTGATGTCTCTCTGTCTGATCGATTTCGCTTTCATCGGCTCCGGCCCGGGTTCCGTGCGGTAACGGGCCTGCATGTGCTCGGGCATGTATTCCCGGAGCGAGACTTTGATTGCCCAGCCGAGGCCCAACCCTAATGCCGCCGCCGTGAGCGGATGCTCTTTTATCCATTCCATAAACCTGGTCATTTTCCTTTACCTCCTGTTTTTATTTAACAGTTTTCCGGGACGGCGCACCATGGCGGATATCCTGATTTTTTGAATTTAAATTCTTAGCGGGAGATAAGAAAAAAGATTTGGGTCTGCGGGCGGTTACCTTTTGAACTCGATTTTCATGAAATGGACCAAGTCCTTGATTTCTTCGGGACCGAGCGGCTGGGCAGGCATGGCGCCCTTGCCTTTCCGCACGGCGTTTTCAATATCGCCCTCGCTGTGGTTTTTCCAGAAGTCCTGATCGGAAAAGTCCCCCGGTCTGAACCTGAGGTAATAAGGCGAGGGCTGGTCGCCCTCCGATTTCAGTATGTGACACACGCGGCAGTCGGAGTTGAATAATTTTTTGCCCCGGTCATATTGGGCGTCTTCCGGAGCAGCCTGCCGGGCCCAGCTGTAACAGATTCCTGAAATTGCCAGGATCATCGGCAGCAGAATTATTATCCAGCGGATTATTTTTTTCAACTGCTTCATCATTTTAATTGTGCTACCTTACGATCTGGACAAATTCACACAGCAGGTCTTGGACCATGATCCAAACGGAGGGCCTCAATCTGCCGGCAGTTGTCCTCGCCCCGGACCGGGACGGTCTGCGCGAGATCTTCGGCATTCCTGCGGTCCAGCGCATCGTGACTCTCGTGCGCCGGATAGGTTGCGACGACATCCACCTGTGCAGCCGGCCTGACGATGTCGACTCTTTCCGGCCATTGCTGTCGCCTTCCCCGCAACAGCTTAAAATCCATCCGGCTGAAGATATCGCGTCCCTGCATGACATCTTAGAGGAAATCGCCGTACCAAGTCAAAATAGAATTCTGCTGGTCAGGGCAAACACTGTGCTGGACCGCAACACGCTTGAGCTCTACGCTTCTCCCCAAAACGGCGCCTTTCCGAAGTCCGGCGCCGACGGAGAGGCGATCTGCG
>CAZKYN010000098.1:0-11788 GCA_964556675.1 uncultured Syntrophaceae bacterium | reverse complement strand
TGAACCCGAAACCTTTACGCTCATCAAACCATTTTACTTTGCCTTCTGACATTGCCGGCATCCTCCTTTCCAATATTCCTCAAAAGCCGGACGTCACATTGACGGGAAAGGAAAAAAAACCGCCAACACTGAAGAGTATTGGCGGAGCCTTTGCAATTCAAATGTCTGATCCAACTTTAACGATATGCCGGCAAGCTAATGCTGCCGGAAATATCAAGTTGCAATAGACTACGGCATAACTTGGGGAAAAGTCAACATAATTCATCTCATGAAGGAATCACCTTTAACCGGGGCTGCATTACGGCTTCCAGGCGCTTGCGCTGTTCCTCAAATTCAGCCGGGGTTTCGGTGGAGTCGAATTTAATCATGTCTCCAAAAGTAAGGACTACCCTGGCGAATGGCTTGGGAACGAAGAAGCTGTCCCAGCTTCTGAAAAACCACGACCTGTCGGAAGAAGTGTAGAATGGAATGATAGCCGCATCAGCCGATTGGGCGATCTTTATAGCGCCGGACTTTACCTCGCCCGCAGGGCCGCGGGGGCCATCAACGATGTGTGCTGCAAGACCTGACTTCCTCAGGTTATTTATCATTTGCCTCAATGCGCTTTTTCCTCCGCTGGAAGACGAACCCCGCACTACATGCCATCCGCTCCTCTGGGCTACCGCGGCTATCATTTCTCCATCCCTGCTTTTGCTGATCATAAGAGAAGGATTAGAATCCCGGTAATTCTGAAAATGACGAATTGCGCTGAAGAACTGCTGGTGCCAGGCACATAAAAGAATCCTGCCCCCGTTTCGATGGTAATCCATCCACTCCTTTTCATTTTCAATGCTGATCTTGAATGTCCAACTGTACAGACGAATGAATCTGTACAGAAAATTATGAAATTGCCTGGTCCGGGTAAATTTTTTGAATTTGAAATCCATAGTCTCCTGCCATTTGAAATTATTGGACAATAGATCAGAATCAGACCACGTCACTCGGCAACGGATTGCCCCGTACTATCTTGATTCTTTTCACCCATCCGGATTTATCCGTTTTCACATCCCTGCAGTCCTTATTGTGTTTGAACTCGAATACAATCAATCCGTCATGTTTTCCATCCTGAACCACCCTGTACCCGGTTATATCGCCCCCGTAGAACGAGCGCCCTTGCTGCTCTCTATGGAAATAGATACTGCCTCCCACCAGTTTAGCCGCCTCGCTTTCGCCCAAAGCCCACCAGCCGCTTTCCCATAAGTTTTCTTTCAGCATGACAAAATTATTTGAGGTCTCTACCAGGTGAATTTTCATTTCTATTTCCTTTCTTGACCTGCCTGCCTGAAAATAAAAAACCCTGTCCACTGTAACGGACAGGGTTTAAAAACTGTCTCCCGAAGGACCGTAAACTGGGCATCACATTTCAGCGATGTCAATTACATTGTCATTTACGATGGTATGCTCATTTGAAGATAAGTCAAGCTATTTGTAAGGGGACCAAAAAGGACAAAAGGCGACCATGACTGTTCCGCGAATATCAAATGGGGCTCTTGAGATACCGGAGCAGAGCACTACAACCGGTAATCGAAATTTGAACGCCGGCAGAATCTGCTCTTGCAGGCGCATCAAAGCCCAGGGTATTTTCTACTTCGCCAGCAGCCCGCCGTCGTTGATTGCTACATGGCCTGTCATATATGAGGAGGCATCGGACGCCAGGAAAACCGCGAGCCCCTTCATGTCATCCGCATCGCCGATCCGGCGCATCGGGATCGTCTTCAGCACCGCTTCGAGCTGCGGCTTGAACTCCGGTTTTTCAATATAAGCCATCATATCGGTGCGGAAGAAGCCCGGCGCGATTGCATTGACGCGGATGTTATAAGGCGCGAGCTTCACGGCAAGGTTCTGGGTCAGGAGATTTATCGCCGCCTTGGTGGAATTGTACGGGACGGCGGGGTGGACGGCCTCCTCCGAGCCCCTGAAGGCCATAACGGACGAGATGTTGATTATTTTCCCTCCGCCCTGTTCTTTCATGATCCGGGCGACTTTTTGAGACAGTATCCAGACGGACCTGACGTTGACATTGAAGAGCTGGTCCCAGCGCTCCAGCGGGAAGTCGAGGGTCGGCGCGCCCCATGTGACCCCGGCGTTGTTGACGAGGATGTCGATCCGGGAGAGTTTCTCCACGGCCGTCTTCACAAGGCGGTCGATATCCTCCTCTTTCGCCAGGTCGCAGGCGACGGCGAGCGCCCGGACGGAGCATTGCTTTTCGATCTCGGCCGCTGTTTTCTCCAGGTTCGCAAGTTTGCGCGAGGAAATGACCACATCGGCCCCCGCTTCCGCAAGGCCCGTTGCAATGAATTTTCCGATTCCCCTTCCTCCGCCGGTGATCAACGCTACCTTTCCTTTCAGGGAAAACAGGTCCTGGACTCGCATTATAAAACTCCCTCCTCAGTTAATTTATTTTCAATGGAATTTCATCTAGACGGGAGAGGGGCCGAAGAGTGAGCCGTCCGGCATGATCTCCACGTAATCGTCCTCAATAAGCTCCATCCGGGTAAGAATGGGTGGGATTTCTTTCCCTTCCGTGGACTTTATAACCTCGTCCATTGTTTTGAACGCAGTCAACTCGGCGAGAGTCGATATGGTCGGAAGCACCAGCGCGATCTTCCCCTGGCTGCAGGCTTGCAGGGCTCCCGCCGGCGTGATCCAGACATGGTCCGTCAACTCGTAGCCGTCATGGAGCGCTTCCTGGCACCGGGGCGCCCGGGCCACGAAGAAGCGGACGTCGTAGCGCAGCGGCAAAGCCTCCGGGGTTATCCAGTGCGAGAAGTAAAAAAGCCTCTCCGCCGCGAGCTTCAAACGCTCCGTCTCCAGCATTTTCTGCATCCGGAGCCTGCCTTTGCTCATCTCTTTCCGGTAGACTTGGAAGCGTTTGCAGTCTTCAGCCGATTGGAATGAAACCAGCGAGCCCGATGAATCGTTGGCAAGCAGGATCCCTACTTCCTCGAAAGTCTCGCGTATCCCCGCCGCCCACGAGCCGAGGGCTTTAAGGGGGGGAAGATCTGCCATGAGGGAGCCCGCCGTTTTGCAGTCCATACCCGTGCAGAGGCTTTCAATCCCGGGAGCCCAGTCGGCGTCGTCCAGAATGCCCCCGGGGTAGACGTGAAATTCGCTGCAGAAGCGGCTCCTCGCATGCCGGCGCACCAGGAGGATTTCGAAATTGCCGCCCGGGCCATTTGATTCTCTCATCAGGATAACGGTTGCCGCGTGTTTCGGCTGGACTACATTCCTTGTTTTCTCATTCAAAATCGGTCAATCCTTTTCACTTTCGAGCAGCGCGACAGTTTCAATATGCTTTGTCTGAGGAAACATGTCCAGCGGCTGTACGTATTTCAGGGCAAATCCTTTTTCCGCCAGGGCCCGCAGGTCCCTTGCCTGGGTTGCCGGGTCGCAGGAGATGTAAACGATCTTTTGAGGCTTCAGGGCCGCGACCCCGGAAAGCACTCCCTTATCACACCCGGCCCGCGGCGGGTCAAGTATAATTACATTGAAGGTATGCGGCTGGAGCGAAACGAGACAGTCCTCGACCTGTCCCTCCCCGAACTCGGCATTGTCCAGTCCCGCGGCCTGAGCGTTGGCCCGGGCGCACTCCACGGCGGCCGCGTCGATTTCGATGCCCGTCACCCGGGAGCAGCAGCCGGCGAGGAACACGGAAAACAGGCCGGAGCCGCAATACAGGTCCAGGACAGTATCGGCGGGCCCGCAGCCCGCCGCTTCCAGAACTGTATCCACCAGGGCTCCCGTCAGGGATATGTTGCCCTGGAAGAAGCCGGATGCCGGGGCGCGGAAGGACCTGCCTTTCACCTCGCGCAAGACCGCGTCGCCATCGCAGCCGGGGCCTTCCGACCATATGACGAAGCGGTCCGGACGGTGCGGCCCCCCCGCGAACAGGGACTTGCGAAATTCCGCATAGGATTCATTGATGCTTTCGTGCACTATTTCGCAGCGCCCGATATCAAGCACCCTGGCGCCCGACAAATCAAAAAACCCGGCACAGGGCTCTCCCTGTTCAAAGCTTACGTGGAACTCTGCCTTGCCCCGGTAAGAGTAAGGCTGCGGGGAACCGGTCACCGGCTTTACGGGCGGGTCGGCAAAGCCGCCGATCCTTGCCAGGGCGTCTTTCACCTGGCGCTGCTTGATTTCCAGCTGGCGGCCGTAATCGATATGCTGGTACTGGCACCCGCCGCACCTGGCAAAACAGCTGCACCGTGGCGCGACCCGTCGCGGGGAAGGCGTTATGACCCTTTTCAGCCTGGCGATGATATGGCGTTTTTTAATGACCCTGGCCTCGGCCTCGACGATATCGCCGTCCACGGTGAAGGGGATGAAGGCTGCCAGGCCGTCCAGCCTTGCGACCCCGCTGCCCCCGAAGGCCACGCTTTCCACGGCGGCCCGAAAGATTTTCCGGCTTTTTCTCGACACGCTTACCACTTGAAAATATGGATTGAATCTCTCTCCCGGGTAGGGAAAAATAATCTATATCATTTTTCCCCGTTACCGTAAACCTAAATAGTTTCAGGCACTTATTCTTCTTTACAAAAAGGGCCGGAACTGTTAGCTTCACGGCCTGATTTTTAGCCGACTGACCTAAAGGGATTGCCTTCCGCCATGGAGAGACAGGAAAAGAAGTCCATGCTGTGCCCGAACTGCCGCAAGCTGATCAGTTCCGACGAACCGGTCTGCCCTTACTGCGGCATGAAGAACCCGGGGGCTTGGTGGAAGAGTCACCTGGGCGGTTCCCTGCTGGCCAACCCGGCGGACGCGGTCAATATCATAATCGGCGTCAACATTGTCTTCTTCGTCCTTTCGCTGCTGATCAACCCGTCACATGTCGGTATGTCGGGCAATCCCCTGGCGTTCCTTTCCCCTTCGGACAACAGTCTGTTCCTCCTCGGGGCCACAGGCACCATCCCCATAAGCGTGTTCCACCGCTGGTGGACGCTGGGGTCGGCTTCCTTTCTGCACGGGGGGATCCTGCATATCGCTTTCAACATGCTGGCGCTGCGCCAGTTGGGGCCCTTTGTGATCTTCGAATACGGGCTCAACAGGTTTATAATTATTTACATCCTCAGCGGGGTGGCCGGTTTTGCGCTGTCGTATGCGGTGGGCGTGCCGTTCACGATCGGCGCTTCCGCGAGCATCTGCGGCCTGATCGGCGCCATCCTCTATTACGGCAAGAGCAGGGGGGGAATTTACGGTCAGGCCATCTACAAGCAGGCAATGGGCTGGATCTTGGGCCTCGTTATCTTCGGCCTCCTCTTCCCCGGGATCAACAACTGGGGCCACGGCGGCGGAATAGCAGCCGGCGTGCTCCTGGGCCTGCTGCTCAAATACAACGACTTTCATCCGGAAAGCATGCTGGACCGCGTGGGTTCGATGCTTTGCGCCGCGGGGACCGCCCTGGTCCTGGCCTGGTCCGTCGTCCAGGTCTTCCTCCATTAAGCGGGCCCGTAACACTCCTTGTTGACACTTCATTTCCGATTTCCTATATTCCTTTGCGTTTAAAAAAGGGGAGGACTATGATTATGAAATTCAGGAACATTTTTCTTTTGCTCTGTTTTTTCCCCGCACTTGTTTGCGGATGCGCGCTGGTGGTGGGCGACCGCGTCGTGGGAGTTGAATCCGGAAAATTCGTCAGTACAGACGGGGCCCTCAGGTCCGACTACAAATACCCTATGGACCAGGTCTGGACGGCCTCAATCAAAACGCTTTTCGATATGAAAGCCACTCAGGTCGTCAAGGACAAGAGGATCGGCAAAGGCGAAATCGACGCCGTGCTGAACGAGGAAAAGGTCAGGATCACGGTTCAGTACGCGGAAAGGGATTTGACCAATGTCGCGGTCCGCATCGGGCTCACGGGGAACAACACGGCATCGCAGATGATCCTGGACAAGATCAAGGAGAACCTCTCAAAACCCTGAAAGCGCGGCCGGGCGCTCAGCCGGCTTTTCTGCTGAGGAGCCGCAATTCCATGGAAAAACCGGAAAGCGGGAAAACGGTCCGGACCTTTGCCCTGGCCTCCTTCCTCAACGACATGGGCTCGGACATGATATACCCGGTCTGGCCACTCTTCGTTACTTCGCTGGGCGCGAACATGGCCGTGCTGGGCTTTATCGACGGTCTCGGAGATTCCCTGGTGGCCATATCCCAGGCGGTTTCCGGCTATCTCTCGGACAAACTGCGCAAACGCAAGTTTTTCATCTGGCTCGGATATCTCTTCGGCGCGCTCTCCCGGATAGGCTATGCCCTTTCCCCGACCTGGCATATGCTGGTCCCCTTCCGGGTGCTCGACCGTTCGGGCAAGATCCGCAACCCGCCGCGCGACGCTATAATTGCCGATGTTTCGGAGCAGGCCGACCGGGGAGGTCACTTCGGGATAATCCGGGCCATGGACAACCTCGGCGCGGTCTGCGGGATCCTGGTCACCATAACCCTTGTCGAATATCTCGGCTACCGGCGCCTGTTCCTCATCGCGGCGGTACCATCGGCGCTGGCAGTTATCCTGATCATCGCGCGGGTCCGGGAGCGCAAGGACGCGGCATCGGTTTACAAGGGACTGAAGCTTTCCGACTTGACGCCCAACTTCCGCCTTTTTCTTTTCCTCAGCTCGGTATTCGCGCTGGGGTCTTTCAGTTATTCGTTTCTATTGATCTTCGCCGGCAAGTTCGGTTTCAGGACTGTGACCATCCCCGTTCTTTACCTGACGTTCACTGCCTTCGCATTTGTCTCGTCCATACCGTTCGGGAGGCTTTCGGACCGCTTCGGCAGGAAATCCATGATGATGATTTCATTCCTGCTGTGGGGACTCGTCTGCCTGGAACTGATTATAGTCCAGAACACGGCCGCAATCTGGACAGCTTTCATATTATTCGGCCTGCATCGCGGCGCACTGGACACCGTGCAGAAGGCGTTTGTCTCGGAACTGGTCCCGGAGGCATACCGGGCCAGCGGCCTGGGCGGTTTTCAGATGGTGATCGGACTTGTTGCCCTGCCGTCGTCCTTGATCGCCGGGCTGCTCTGGGACAATATAAGCCTGCTTGCGCCTTTTTATTTTTCGCTGCTGCTGTCGGCTTTATCGATCATCCTGCTACTCTTCGTACAAGAAAGGACAGAGTAAATCGTAAACCCCCTTGAGAAGAGGGGAGATTGGAAACTTAAATGGAAACAAAAATTCTCATCGCCGTCAGCGGCGGGCGCGAGTCGGATGAACCGGTTCTGCGCGACGCATATCTGCTCGGCAGGGAGATTGCCGGCCGGGGATGGGTCCTGCTCACCGGCGGGGGCGGCGGAGTGATGGAAGCAGCCTCGCGGGGCGCGGCTCAGAACGGGGGCATCGTGATCGGGATTCTGCCGAGCGAAAGGAAAAATCCCCTTCCGGGCTATCCCAATGACTATGTGGGCATCCCCATTTACACCGGAATGTCCGATGCCCGCAACGTCATCCTGGCCAAGTCAGCCGATTTCCTCGTGGCCCTGAAGGGCGGCCCCGGGACGCTCTCGGAAATAGCCCTGGCGCGCAAGAGCGGGATTCCCGTCATCGTGTTGCGGACCGGGGACTTCTCAGCTCCGCCCGGCATCGGCTGTATCACGGCGGATTCGGTTTCGGATGTCGTCCGGGAGTTGGAGGGTCTGTCGGCCCCAAAGACAGATTCTTCGCTACGCTCGGAATGACATGGAGGTTTGATTGTCATTCCGGATGATCCATTTTCGAAGATCACGGGCGGATCTGTCTTAAATATATTTCATCTCGGGTCCGAGCCCATCCTTTTGACAATCCGGTGAAAACTTCCTAAAGTTGAGTTATCCGGTTTATACCTCTGCCGAATCAATGCCGCTTTGGCCCCCCCTGTAAAGCTGCCGGAAATCTGTCGCAAAGAAAATCACATGGACAGGAGATATTCAATAGGAGCCGAAGTCCGGGAAGGCGGCGGGACCCATTTCCGGGTCTGGGCGCCTTCCCGCGCCGGAGTGGAGGTTGCCGTCGAGGACCCGGCCTCGGGGACAAGAAAATTTTACCCGCTCACGCCGGAACCGGGCGGATATTTTTCCGGTCATGTGAGCTCCGCCGGATCCGGCTCTTTATATCGGTTCCGGCTCGATTCCGGCGACAGGCTCTTCCCCGACCCGGCCTCCCGTTTTCAGCCTGAAGGTCCGCACGGTCCTTCCCAGGTAATCGACCCTTCTTCTTTCACATGGACGGACGGGTACTGGGGAGGCCCATCCGGAAAGGGACAGGTCGTGTATGAGATGCATATCGGGACCCTTACGCCGGAGGGCTCCTGGTCCGCCGCAGCGCGGCAGCTTCCGGAACTGGCCTCATTGGGGATAAGACTGATAGAAGTCATGCCTGTCGCCGATTTTCCGGGCCGGTTCGGCTGGGGGTACGATGGTGTGGACATTTTTGCGCCCACGCGGCTTTACGGGACGCCCGACGATTTCCGCGGTTTTGTCGATGCGGCCCACAATTGCGGGATCGGGGTGATCCTCGATGTCGTATACAACCATCTCGGCCCCGACGGCAATTTCCTGAAGGAATTCTCCCCGGATTATTTCACCAACCGGTATTATTGCGAATGGGGGGACGCCGTAAATTTTGACGGCGACAATTCGGGGCCCGTACGGGAATTCTTCCTGGCCAACGCCTGCCATTGGATTTCCGAGTACCACCTGGACGGGTTAAGGCTCGATGCCACGCAGCAGATCTTTGACTCCTCTCCCAGAAACATCCTCGCGGAAATTTCAGAGGCGTCGCGCGCGGCCGCCCGTCCGAGAAGGATTGTCCTGGTGGCCGAAAACGAGCCGCAGCATACGGACCTGGTCCGCCCGTTGGAGCAGGGGGGCTGCGGTTTCGATTACCTATGGAACGACGATTTCCACCACTCGGCGATAGTAGCCCTCACGGGACGCCGGGAGGGCTATTTTTACGATTACCTGGGGACGCCCCAGGAATTTGTCTCGGCCATGAGAAGGGGCTTTCTGTACCAGGGCCAGTTTTATAAATGGCAGCAGAAGGCGAGGGGTGCGCCCACGTTCGGTCTCAAGCCCCGGTTATTTATCAACTATATCCAGAACCATGACCAGGTTGCCAATACTGGGCAGGGATTAAGGATTCATCAGCGGACAAGCCCGGGACTGTACAGGGCCCTCACAGCGCTGCTGCTCCTCGGGACGGGGACCCCGATGCTGTTCCAGGGGCAGGAATTTGCGGCTTCCAGCCCATTCCTTTATTTTGCCGACCACAACCCGGAGCTGGCGAAAATGGTCAAACAGGGCCGGATGCAATTCCTGTCTCAATTCCGGAGCATTACGGGAATTATGAAGATGCTGATCTCCGATCCCGGCAATCCCGATACATTCAACATTTCGAAGCTGGATTTATCTGAGCGGGAGAGCCACCGCAGCCAATACGATATGCATAAAGACCTGTTGAGGATACGCGCGGAAGACCCTGCATTCAGGAATATGGAACAGGGATCGGTGGACGGGGCGGTCCTCGGGCCGGGGGCTTTCATCCTCCGGTATTTTGTCGAGGGGGGCCGGGACAGGCTCCTTGTTGTCAACCTGGGGAGGGATTTGAACCTGAACCCGGCGCCTGAGCCTCTGCTGGCCCCCCCGGAAGGCTGCGCTTGGCGCCTGGTGTGGTCGAGCGAGAACCCAAGATACGGGGGGGCGGGCATTGCCGACCTGGAAACGGCGCGCGACTGGAAGATCCCGGGCTGGTCCTGTACATTCCTAAGCAGTGAGGCTTACTTTGTCGAGTCTTAAAGACTATACCCGCCTGACCGAAATAAGTCCCGAACCGATCAGGTTCGTGAGTTTCACGGACGAGGGCGGGATCGACCTGCACAAGGTTGTGACCCGGGAATGGCTGGTCACCAACGGAATCGGCGGCTACGCTTCCGGTACGGTTTCCGGTGTCCTGACGCGCCGCTACCACGGTCTGTTGATCGCCTGCCTGCCGTGCCCCCTGGGACGCATAGTCATGCTGAGCAGCCTCATAGAAGAAGTCATCACCCCTTCAGGCGAGACAATCAGGCTCAGCGGAGAGGAAAGGGCCGAGACGTTCCTGCAAATGTACGGGACCAGTTACCTCGTGCATTTCCAGCTGGAAGCGGGCCTGCCGCTCTGGCGCTTCGAGATCGACGGCTTCGTCCTGGAAAGGAGGATATTCCTTTCCTACCGGCAGAACACGGTCAACATCCACTACTCCCTCGTATCCGGAAAAGGGGATCTTAGGCTGAGACTCAGACCCGCTGTCAATTTCCGGCCCCATGAGGACGCCGTCTGCACCGGGCTGAAACAGAATTATTCGCTCCGGCAGGAGCGCGGCGGTTTTGTGCTGTCCGCAGGCAGGGATTTCCCCCGGCTCAGGATGGCGCTGAAGGGCGGGGGGGGCGAATTTTTTGAAGACAGCAGGATGATAGTCAATGTCCTCTACAGGCGGGAGGAGATGCGGGGCTACGAAAAGACGGGCGACCTCTGGAGCCCCGGATATTTTGAATTGAAGCTGCGGGAGGGAGAGAAATCCGCGCTCATCGGCTCCGCCGAGACCTGGGACATGGTCGAGGCCATTGAGCCGGACTATGCCGTGTGGGCGGAGCGGGACCGCCGGGTGAGGATGATGTCCCTGGCCCCGCCCGATTTGAGGAACGGCTTCGGGGCGGAGCTGTGCCTGGCTGCCGACCAGTTCGTGATCACTCCTGTCGGCCGGGTTGAGGACCTGGCCAGAGCCCTCTCCGCGGGGGACGAAGTCCGGACCGTAATTGCCGGCTACCACTGGTTCACTGACTGGGGCCGCGACACCATGATCAGCCTCGAAGGCCTCACGCTGGTAACGGGCCGGTTCCGGGAAGCGGGCTACATCCTGCGGACGTTTTCCCATTACATCCGCAACGGCCTGATCCCCAACCTGTTCCCGGAAGGCGGGCGCGAGGGCCTGTACCACACCGCCGACGCGACATTGTGGATGTTCCATGCGCTTGACCGCTATCTCGCGTATACGGGAGATACGGGCACTCTGAGATACGTGTACCCCAGCCTGGGTGAAATAATAGAGCGCCATCTTCAGGGGACGGACTTTCACATCGGCGCCGACCAGGAGGATTTCCTCATCGGGCAGGGCGAACCCGGCTACGCCCTGACCTGGATGGATGCAAAAGTCGGCGACTGGGTCGTGACCCCGCGGCGCGGCAAAACCGTTGAGATAAACGCCCTGTGGTACAACGCGCTCAGGCTCATGCAGGGATGGACGGAAGACTTGAGCGGGCCGGAGGAGGCCGCCCCTTACGCGGAAATCGCCGATAAGGTCAGGAAGTCCTTCAATGAACGCTTCTGGAACGACGAGAAAGGCTGCTTGTACGACATTGTTGACGGGGAAAATGGCAACGACGCCGCCTGCCGCCCCAACCAGGTATTTGCAATATCTCTTCGCCATTGCGTCCTGGACCGGAGCAGGTGGGCTCCCGTTTTGGATGTCGTCACCAGCAAGCTCCTCACCCCTTTCGGATTGCGGTCGCTCTCGCAGGACAACCCCGATTACAAGAAGCAGTATTTCGGCGACCGGCGGGCGCGCGATGCCGCTTACCATCAGGGGACTGTCTGGGCCTGGCTGATCGGACCCTATATAGATGCGTGGATGAGGGTGCACCCGCAGGAAAGGCTAAAGGCGCGCTCCTTCCTCGAGGCCTTTATCCCTCACCTCGGGGAAGCGGGGATCGGTTCAATCAGCGAGGTATTCGACGCCGAGCCG
>CAZKYN010000097.1:0-11830 GCA_964556675.1 uncultured Syntrophaceae bacterium | reverse complement strand
GACACGCTGCTGCTGGCCGCCGGAGAGCTGGTTGGGATGATGGTGCTCGCGCCCTTCCAGGCCCACTCTTTTCAGGGCCGCGAGCGCCCTTTCCCTTCTATCCGACGTAGGAATGCCTTTATACAGCATCGGCAGTTCCACGTTTTCCAGGGCGGATGTCCTCGACAGGAGGTTGAAACCCTGAAAGACGAACCCGATCTCCCGGTTGCGGATCTCTGAAAGTTGGTCCCTGTCGAGATTTCCCACTTTCTGGCTGTTGAGGAAATATTCACCGCTCGTCGGCTTGTCGAGGCAGCCCAGGATATTCATGAAGGTGGATTTGCCCGAGCCGGACGGTCCCATTATGGCAAGGAACTCCCCCTTGCTTATTATCGTGCTGACCCCGTCCAGCGCCCTGACTTCCGAATCACCCAGGTTGTAAATCTTATAGAGGTCTTTAATCTCGATGAGCTGCATCAGAAGAACCTGGGGGGAGGCGCCCCCGACTTGGCAGATTTGCCGGTCATGTCCACGATGACTTCGGCGCTCTCCGCAAGCTCGCCTGATTTAAGCTCGGTGTAAGTACCGTCGCTGATCCCCACCGTGACAGGCACTCGCTTCGGATTTCCGTTCTCCAGGACCCATACTCCCGCGCCCTTTACCGCGCCTTTTTTGGGATTGTCGCCCTGCGGCTGGGGATTAAATCTCAGGGCGATATTGGGTATCCTGGATACCCCGGCGGCTCTGGCTACAAGGACAGTCACATTGGCCGTCATCCCCGGCTTGAGCTTCAGATCTGAGTTGTCGACCATGATAACAACATCGTATGTCACAACGTTCGATACAGTCGTGGGCGAAATTCTCACCTGCCCCACTTTTCCTTTGAACACCGTGGAGGGGTAAGCATCAACCGCGAACTCGACTTCCTGTCCGGTCGCAATGCGACCGATGTCGGCCTCGTCGACATTGGTGTCGATCTGCATTTTCGTGAGGTCTTTTGCTATATTGAAGAGAGTCGGGGTCTGGAAGCTCGCGGCCACGGTCTGGCCGACATCCACGTTCCTCGACACGACTATGCCGTCGACGGGAGAAATAATCCTGGTGTACCGGAGATTCGTTTCCGCTATCCTGCGGCTTGCTTCATTCTGGGCTACCTGCGCCTCGGCGGCGGCAAGCTGGGCCTTTGCCGAATCGTAATTGGTCTCCGAGGTATCAAGGTCGCTGCGGGCAATGAGGTTCTTGGCCCAGAGCTGTTGGTTCCGTTCAAATGTCCGTTTCGCGTCCAGAAGGACGGCCTTCGATTTCACCACGTTGGCCTTTGCCGAGAAAAGGTTCGCCTTTGCCTGATCAAGCTGGGCCTCGAAAGTTGCCGGATCGAACAGGGCCAGGAGTTGTCCTTTTTTTACCAGCGAATTGAAGTCGACATGGATTTCCTTCAAGGTGCCGGAAACTTGTGTCCCGACCAGGACCGTGGTAACGGCATTCACCGTCCCCGTTGCAGTTATGCCGGCCTGGATATCGCCCCTGGAGATTTTTTCCGTTCGGTACCTGACACCGTTGCCCCGGTTCCAGAAGAAGACACCAGACAAGATGGCTGCCGAACACAATATCGCTACGGCAACGAATATCGCTTTTTTTCTCATTGCTGATTATGCTTCCCTTCTTGCGGATCAGAAAAGATAAGAGCCTGCCGAGCTGTCACATTTCTTGCTATGCGTACAGGGCAAAGGACATGCCAGACGGCTCTTGAATATTAAATAGTCGGGTTTATTGTTAAAAATGCTATTGGAATAAATAAAGCTCCAGGAATTGTGGATACAAAATATCCAGCTGATGTGCACAGTTGTAATCTTAATATCCGTAAGATTTGCCGGAGCAAAAATTTTTTTACGTTATTTTTTCGGATTTACTGGTTCTACTTACATTAAAATTGGCGTATATTATCGCATATTTATCGGGAGGTAAAGGGGCATGCCAAGAATATTTGTAATCGCACTTGCAATATTTATTTTGTTTTTACCGCCCGGCCCGTCGCATGCCCAGATCAAGGAAGGACAGCAGCTAAACCTTAAGCAAAGCGTCGCGATCGCCTTGCAGAATCATCCCAGCATCAAGGCCGCCCGCTCAACAGTTGACATAAACCAGAGCCGCATCGGCCAGGCGCGGGCCAATTACTATCCCCAGGTGAATTTCACATCCGCATACGACCGGCTTAACCCCGCAACAGGGCCGGGGGGCAACATAGTGGGCAGGGGCTCTTACGACGATTACCGAAACACGTTCACGGCAAGCCAGAACATATACGATTTCGGCAGGACATCCTCCCAGGTCCGAATCCAGCAATACAATACCGAATCCTCCCGGTCGGACCTGCAGGACGTGACGGACCAGGTCGTATACAACGTGCAGCAAACTTACTACTCGCTGCTCCAGGCGGAACGGAACCGGCAGGTGGCAATAGCCACGGTCAAACAGTTTGAACAACACCTCGCACAGGCAAAGGGGTTTTACGATGTCGGCACCAGGGCTCTTTTCGATGTGACCAAGGCCGAAGTCGACCTCAGCAATGCGAAGCTCAATCTTATCAGGGCCGAAAACTCCGTGCGCCTCGCCCGCGTAAATCTGAACAACGCCATGGGAGCGCCGAATGCGCCTAATTACAAAATCGAGGACAGCCTCTCGTACCAGCCGTACCTGTTGACCTTTGAAGAAGCCGTCAAGCAGGCATATGAAAACAGGCCGGACCTCAAGTCGCTCATTGCCCGGCGGGAAGCAGCCGAACAGTCCATATCCCTGGCCCGTTCCTCATATTATCCTTACCTGACCGGCAACGCCAATTACGGCTGGACCGGGGGCCACTTCTCAGAGCAGAACAGCGGCTGGGACATTGGCGCGAGCCTGAATTTCCCCTTATTCAGCGGTTTTCTGACCAAGTACCAGGTGGACGAGGCCAAGGCAAACCTGCGGGTGTTCAAGGCCAACGAGGACGTCCTGAGGCAGAATATCCTGCTCGGAGTGCAGCAGGCTTCATTAAATATGAGGGAGGCGGAAGAAAGGATCACAACCGCAGCCGTTACGGTCAGACAGGCGGAGGAGAACCTCAATATCGCCAACGGACGCTACCAGGCGGGAGTGGGCAGCCCAATAGAAGTGACCGATGCCCTAGTCAACTATAATAATGCCCAGACAACCTATAACCAGGCCCTCTATGATTACAAGGTGGCCCAGGCGGCAATGGACAGGGCGATTGGCGTCAAATACTGAAAACCTGACCTCTTTGGATATGACATATAAAAAAGGCGGCCGGAGAGCCGCCTTAAAATTGAACACAAGACCGGATCAGGTCGAGCTTTCGCTGCCTTTGGCCTCCGGTGTTGATGTCGAGGTATCCTTTGATTCCGTCTTCTCGGTTTCACAGGGGGGCGCTTTCTTTCCGCCGTAATCCGTAACGTACCATCCTGACCCTTTCAGGTGGAAGGTCGTCAGGGACATTTTCTTCCTGATCGGACCCTGGCAGAATTTGCAGGTCTTCATCTCGGAATCGGAAGACAGAACCAACACCTCAAAATCCTTTCCGCAATTCTCGCATGTATATTCGAAAATCGGCATTTTTAAGAAACCTCCTGCCTAATTTATTTTATACCTGCTGCTGAAGCAGTCGAGGACGAGCCCGAACCCCGGGGCTGAGAACCGGTTTGGCATACCCTGCAGGACATTGCGCGTTATCCTGTGGACCTTCTCCTCTTCGATTTCCCGCTCCCTGCTGCTCAGGTTAAAATCGCTCTCGCCGTTATTGAACCTGACCACGTGAATAAGCTCGTGGACGGCTATATAGGTCATGAGCGAAGGGAACCGGATAAATGGGTTTCCCCTTTCCACGGCTTCCAGGATCCTGTTGTCCTGGAGGCAGATCCTGTAAAATCCGGCGCCCTTGTCCTTTGCTTCCGGGCCGCCGATCTCGTATTTGCACAGGTGCGCGAATGCATTGTCGCTCACCTCGTGTTTTTCCAGCTTTGCCAGGGTCCTGACGTCGTACTTGTGGGACTTCATCTGCCCGGGACTCAAGCGGTAATAACCGCCCACGAGGTTTTCCGCCCGGGAAAAGACCCTGTTTATCACCGATTTGTGGGGGCTGGAGAAATACACGCCTTCACGCTCCCTGTAAAAATCAGCAATATTATAAGCACTTCGGCCCTCTTGTCAAGCCGTCCAATGTATATGGAGGGGCGTATCGAATTACGCCCCTCCAGGTCGAAACTTAATTTTCGGCTACCTGGGAACAGGTGTGCTGGTCAGGAGGTACTTGAGGTCCTCGTCCTCGAAGCGCACAGAAAGACCGACAAAGGGCGAGGAATTGCCTTCCTTGCTGATGAAATCGTCCCAGCCCGCCGAAATGAAAAGGTGCTTCAGGAGCTTGTACTCCGCATATCCTTTCAGGTGGGCCCGGCGGTCGGGGTCGAAATCGAAAGCTTCGAAAGTCAGCTTGAGCTTGTCATTAAAGGCATAATAGTCCAGGCCCGCTCCGCCCGTGCTCTCCATTACGCCGCCCCGGAAAGCCAGATCCCGCCACCTCTTCCCGATCTGGACATTGAAAAGGAACTTGTCGCGCTCAAACTGCTCGGTGTTCGTGGTGGTCGTGACCCCATTCTGGGTCACGGTCGTATCGGTCACCGTCCTTCTGCCTCTGGGATCATAAACAGCGCCCAGAATGTAAAATTTGTCGTCCCGCGGCTGGATTCTCAAATCGAGGTAGCTCTTCGTATTTCCCCCGTTATCGAAAAGGTACTCGCCGCGGTAGCTCAGGAATGTCCGGAACTGTTCCGCCTTGTTGACGTAGCGGTTGATCCCGGTGAGGCTCTCATTGAGATTGTTTACCGTCTCCTCATCGTTGATCAGTTTGCCCAGCGTGCCTTTGCCCTCATTGAGTTTGGTGGTAATGTCCTGAAGCGACGCCAGGGTCTTGTTCAGGTTATCCGATAGTTCCTTATCTTTAAGCAGCTTGCCGACCGTTCCTTTTCCCTGGTTCATGTCGGAAGCGATATCGGCCAGGTGCGTAAACGTCCGGTCCATTTCCTTCGAGGCGCTCTTGAGGTTGTCGACGAGCTGGTCGAATTTCTCATCGTTGCGCGCGACGACACGGTTCAGGTTCTCGGTTATCTGCCTGATGTTGGAAAGGATGCTCCTGATCTGTTCCTGGCCCTCCTCGCCGCCCAGGGTGTTGCCCAGAGAGCTCGACACCTTTTTGATGTCGTCCATGACGGAGCTGAACTGGCTCAGGACCTTGTCGAGGTCCGCCTGGCTCTCGGTCCGCGCGACCCGGCCGCCGCCCTCCAGGTATTCGCCCGTGGCTGCCGGGATGATTTCGATGTACTTGTCTCCCAGGACTCCGTGGGTCTTGATGGCCGCCGTTACGTCTCCGCGGAGTTTCACATCCGGGTTGATCCTCATCGTGACCAGGGCCTTGCCGTCCGTCAGTTTTATGGATTCGACCTTGCCGATCGGCACGCCGGCCATTTCCACTCCGCTGCCCTTGTCGAGTCCGGTCACGTTTTCGAAAACGGCGCTGATAGTGTAACCCTGTTTCAGGCCGAACCCTGACTGGCCGACCCTGAATGACATGTAGCCCAGCATGAGCAGCGATACCAGGACGAATATGCCGACTTTTGCCTCAGTGCTTATGGAACGCATTCGAATTCCTTTGAGAATATATTACCGCGTCAACTCGAAATGTCGCAAACTGTTCAAAAAGGCTCAGATGCAGCGGGCAAAACTGAAATCTTAATCACAACGTCGGCAGCGCAACTTGAGCAGATGAGCTTTTTTCAACAGTTTATCAAAGAATATGCATGGGCCCTTCTATACTGCCGGCCAGGAACTGCTTGAGCACAGGGTCTTCAGAATTCCTTATCTCCTCGGGCGTCCCATGGATGAGTATTTTACCTTCATATAAAAAAGCGATCTTGTGCGCAATCTTAAATATCGATTCCAGGTCGTGGCTGATGACGATGCATGTCAGGTCGAATTCCCTCTGCGTGGATACTATCAACTGGTTTATGGCCTCCGAAAGCACCGGGTCAAGACCCGTCGTTGGTTCGTCGAACAGGACGATCTCCGGTTTGAGGGCGATCGCCCTCGCCAGCGCAACTCTCTTTCTCATCCCGCCGCTCAGTTCGGAGGGCATTTTGCTTTCAATACCGGAAAGGCCGACGGCCCTCAGCCGATCAGCCACCACCTCGCGTATCTCGCTTTCCCTCAAGTCGGAATGCTCCCGCAAAGGGAAGGCCACGTTATCGTAAACGTTCATCGAATCGAAGAGAGCCCCTTCCTGGAAGAGCATCCCGAATTTCTTGCGGATATCGTTGAGCCCCTTGTCGTTGAGCCTGGTTATGTCCACTCCGTCTACGAGGATCTCTCCCGAATCGGGTTTGATCAGGCCGATTATGTTCTTCAGCAAAACGCTCTTCCCCCCGCCGCTGCGCCCGATTATAACGGTCGTCCGGCGGTCCTCGATGTCCAGGTCCAGGTCGTCGAGCACGAGCTGATTGCCGAATTTTTTTCGCAGGCTGTGGATCTGTATCATCGCGCTCCCTAAAACATAATTGCGGTCAGAAAGTAATCGGACACGAGAATTGATATGGACGCGAGGACGACGGCTTCAGTCGTCGCCCTTCCGACCCCCTCGGCTCCGCCGCTGGTGTAGAACCCCTTGTAGCATCCGATCAGAGACAGGAGAAGGCCGAAGACGGCGGCCTTGATCAGGCCGTTGTAGATGTCGTTCAGTTCGACATACTTGAAGATGTTTTTCAGGAATACGCCCTCATTTATATTCAGTATACCCACACCGACAAAATAGCCGCCGATTATGCCCATGAAATCGGAAACGACAGTCAGCAGGGGCACCATCAGTACGCCCGCCACTATCCGGGGCACGATAAGGTGCTGCACCGGGTTGGCAGCCATCACCGACATGGCGTCAATCTGCTCGGTCACCCGCATAGAGCCCAGCTCGGCCGCCATTGCCGAACCTGCGCGCGCGGTCACCATGAGGGATGTGAGGACCGGGCCCAGCTCCCTTGTCATACTGAGGGCCACTATGGACCCCACAAGGCTCTCTGCGCTGAAAAGCCGGAAGCCATGGTAGCTCTGGAGCGCCAGGACCATGCCCGTAAACGTCCCCGTCAGGACGACGACAAATATGGACTTGACGCCCACAAACTCCATCTGTTTGAAGATATTCCTGATTTTCAGGGGCGGCCGGAAAAGCCAGGAGAGGGTCGAGAGGAAGAGCAGGAGGATGCTCCCCATTTCCTCCATTCCCGCATACATGGATCTGCCGATCTTTTCCAAAAAGGCAGAAATCACCTTCATTTCACAGCGGTCCCCTCTTCAGGGCATGGGCTTCGAGGGACAGCTCGATTATACGGCTGATCAGGTCGGTCTGGCTGATCCCGGATTCGGCAGCCTGATGGAACAGGACAGTGGACGGCGTCATGCCCGGAAGAGTGTTCGGCTCCAGGACCGCCACGCTGCCGTTCTCCCGCACGAACATGTCGATGCGCGAATATGCTTTCAGATCGAGGGCGGTGAAAGCGGCAATTGCCGTTTGCCTGATCTTCTGCAGAATTTCTTCGGGAGCCCGGGCGGGGGTCTTGTTTTCGCCCTGGCCGTAAAGGAATTTGTCTTCGAGGGATAGTATTTCCCGGGTGGGTATGGTTTCCGAAGGCGTCAGCGCCACAGGATTGCTGTTCCCCAGCACTCCGCAGGTCACTTCCATGCCGGTGAGGAATTCTTCAACCAGCACACGCGGGTCCCATTTAAAAGCCTCCTCGATCGCCGCCGGGACACCCGCCGCCGACACGACCTTCTTCACGGCGGTGCTGCATCCCTCTCTTGTCGGCTTGATTATGCAGGGAAAACCGATTTCCTTTTCGACGCGGGCGGGGATATTTTCCTTTTCCGCCCTCCACATTTCGCCGTCGACTGCCAGCGTCTTCGGGACATCGATGCCGTAAGCGGAAAGTATTTTCCTGCTGACGTATTTGTCCATGCCCACGGCGGAGGCCAGCACTCCCGACCCGGTATACGGCAGGCCTGTCAACTCGCACAGGCCCTGTAGGCAACCGTCTTCCCCGTACTTTCCATGCAGGCCGATAAACAGGATATCGAAGCGGCTTTTCAGCTCCTCATAGGCGATGCGTGTTGCGAATTCATCGAGGTCTTCCTCCACGTCCTTCGTGCTGTTTCTCATGAGCAGTTTCACCGGGATCTCCCAGAACCCGCATTTGCTGTCCATGAAGACCGCTATGGGCTGGAATTTGCCGCGGTCCATCTTGCTGAAGATATTGCGGCCGCTCTCGAGCGAAACTTCTCTTTCCGAAGACACGCCTCCGAGGACCACGCCGACTCTTAATTTTTCCTGTGATTTATCCTGCGCCATACCCCTCCCCTGATGTGTTCCTTTTAAGGCTGTTCAAAAATGCTTAGATGCAAGGCGCGCAAAAACCGAGTCGCGAGGCGTATAGATTAATACGTTGAGCGATGAGGTCTGCAGCGCAACGCAGCAGATGAGCGTTTTTCAACAGCCGCCTAAAATCCAATTGTTAATGCCACATACGGACCCGAAAAGTCCGTGTTTATATAAGTGTTCTCCTCGTCATATTTGACTTTCATATAGCGGTAGCCTCCGTGGATGTCCAGGAACGGGAAGGGGGTGTACGAGAGGTCCGCCATGATGTCGTAAATATAATTTCCCGAGTATCCCATTGCCGTTGCTTTCGCCCTTGCTTCCAGGATGTTGGCGAGGATTCCCACATGGGCGCCCAGTCCCAGCATCGGCAGGGGGTACGTGAATGTCTCCTTGTTGTCAATCCCGGTCGTGGAAAGTTTGACGTCGCCGTCCAGGAACTTGACCTTGATCACCGGGCCGATTGAAAATCCCGCCAGGACGTTTTCCAGGTTGATGACATCGTACTGGTAATCCGCATCGAGCATTGTGGTCTTGAATTCCGAATGCACTGCGCTCCCGGCGGGATATACGCTGCTCTTGAAAGTAACGGGCCTGCTCAGGACCGCATCGCCTGTATAGTCCAGGGGAGTGTACATTACGCTGAAATGGTGCCGGCCCGCTCCGAAATATACTTCGGCCGAGGGCAGGTTCTCGCTGTCTATCCCGAGGTCGTCCTTGGCGTTGATGATAGTGCCGGCCGCATTGTCCACGCCGACGCCCAGATCGCCGGAAAATTTTGCAAACCAGTAGTATCCCCTCACCCCGAATTCCAGGGCCTGGGCCGCCGTGGACGAAACCAGGAAAGTCAGGCAGCACAGAGCCAGCGCAGTCGCAATCTTCTTCATAGCAGTCTCCTTCTCCATTATATCAAGCAGCAGCTGTCGTCGGAATGGGCAGACTATAATGTTCTTTTTTTTCTTTGTAAAGGTTTTTGGCCCCCCGGAAAAGGGCCTGCCGAATGTTATAGTGGGCCTTTCTTTTCCTTGTGAATCCGAAGGGATATCTCGATCAGCTCGGATATGATCATGGAGGGGAGCAGGCCCGACTCCGCGGCCTGTTCGAAGAAAAACGACGAGGGCGCCATGCCCGAAGACGAATTGGGGTCGGTGATCAGGACACGCCCGTCAGTTGTGACGAAGCCGTCTATCCTGCCGTATCCCCTGAAACCCAGCGCCCGGAAAGCGCGCACGACGTCCTGCTCGATCTTGCTTGTATCTTCTTTTTTGATGTTGCGCGGCGGCGTGAATTTCCTGCACCGGCCCGGCATGTACTTGTCATCATAAGTATAGAATTCGCTCTGCGGCTTGATCTCGGTGAGCCCCAAAGGCCTGAACTCGCCTCCCTGCTCCAGGACGATGGACGAGAATTCAATGCCTTCCAGGTATTCCTCGACCAGAACCGAATTGTCCCACTCAAATGCGCCGGCCAGGCCATTGAGCAGGCCCTCAGGATCGCGGATTATGGTGACCCCTATGCTGGATCCCTCGCGCCGAGGCTTGGTCACCAGGGGGAAACCGAATTCCCTCTTCACCTGAGCCGCTATCTCGCCGGGAGCCGTTTCCCATCTCTCTTTCGGGATGAGCAGGCTGCGGGGGACACCCAGGCCCTCGGCGGCGAGGACTTTCTGCTGCAGGTGCTTGTCCATGCCTATTGCGGAAGCGAGCACGCCGGGTCCCGTATAGGGAAGTCCAAGCAGCTCCAGCGCGCCCTGGATACAGCCGTCGTCGCCGTACTTCCCGTGAAGGGAAATGAAGGCGAAGTCGATTTCTTTTTTCAGGTCCTCGTACGGCAGGCGCCTGGCTTCCCGCTCCAGCCGTTCCGATATGTCGACAGTCGTATTCTGTGATATGAGCTGCCAGGGCAATATCCACAATCGCGCCGCATCGTCCATGAAGATCGGCACTCCCGCGTACTTTTCGCGGTCCAGGTTATCGAATACGTTCCTGCCGCTGTTCAAGGATACTTCCTTCTCCGAGGACATGCCCCCGAATATCACCCCGACTCTCAATAATGTCATTATTATCCCTTTTTCTTTTAAACAGGTATTTAAAGCACCTGCAGGCTGTTCAAAAGACCTGTACGCAATGCGCGCGAGGAAACGAGCAGCTTCAGCGTAAATTGAAACTATACTCCGCTGTTAACGTGAGAGTAAGAGAGCCGAAGCGCTGCACGGCATGGGCCTTTTTCAACTGTTAATCCCAGATGAATGTCACGCCGCTTGTCGGGAATATCCATTCATCGTCGTTCATCCTGAGTTTAATCCACTTCCCCTTTTTCTCCGTCACTTCGGGGCTGGAATGCCTGCCGGCGAAGAAACCGACATGCCTGACGTTCTTCAGGCTCGACCCTTCGTAATTGAAGCATATCTCGATCCCCCTTGTCGGGTATACAAGGTAAGCGGAAAAAAGATTGTTGCTTTTGAGCTTTCTGGTCTCAATTTCGAGTTCCATCCTCACAGGCTGTTTCACTTTCCTGGCAAGAGTTTCGCCGCCGCACCAGATTTCATACCCGCGGTCGGTGCAGTCTGTCCTGATCACCGGCACATCGGCGCCGTCGATCCGCACGGAGCCCACCTTGAAATCCGTCCCGCGGAACGACTCGTCGCGGCCCGTAAGGAGCCACCTGTATTCGCATCTTTCCTCCTCGAAGAGGGCGGCAAGCTGCCGGTTGTTCATGGCGCAGCCGATCAGGAAGACCTTGTCCCGCAGCATTTTTGTATACGATACGCGGGCCGCAACCTTGTAGAAACCTGCGGCTGAGCCGTTCGCATTCCTGTCCTTTTCGGAGAAGTCGTTGATGCAGATATCGTATTTGAAATTGGTCCGAAGTTCGAGGGGCCTGTCCTCCTTGCCGAACAGGGTCTCGAACATCTCATAGTAGATCGCGTCACCCATCTCGGCGTCCCGCGCCCTCGTCTGAAGGCAGCGGCGGATCATGTTGTCGATGCGCTTGATCGATTTCTCTTCATCCGGGATGAAGATACGCCGGAGCCTCGGCTCCATTGCATTCTTCTTTCCCTTGTTGATAAAGATCCGCGGCGCCCTTTTGCCGAGCGCGCACAGGACCTCGTAGCTGATGGTATTGGCCTTCGCCGCGACCTCGTTGGCGGAAATGTATTCGCGCCCCTGCCTGCCCATGAGGACGACCTCGTCGCCCAGCTCGCATTCGGGAATGTGCGTTACGTCCACCGTGCACATGTCCATGGAAACGCGGCCGACGATGGGGGCGCGTCTGCCCCTGATAAGGGCCTCTCCCTTGTTGGAGAGGATGACGCCGTAGCCGTCGCCGTAGCCCACGGGGATTGTCGCGATCCGGGTGGTCCCCAGGGTATGGAACGTCCGGTTG
>CAZKYN010000096.1:5257-11831 GCA_964556675.1 uncultured Syntrophaceae bacterium | reverse complement strand
CGGGGTGAGCCGCCGGGAGCAGGATTTCTTCGCTATGCGCTCGCACCAGCTGGCTGCCAAGGCGACCGCCGAGGGGCTGCTGGCGCAGGAGATAGAGCCGGTCAGGGTCCCCCCGGATTATACGCCCATCGTCCACGATAACGGATTCCGCGCCGACACTTCCCTTGAACAGCTCGCCGGACTCAAGCCGGCCTTCCAAAGGCCTTACGGGACCGTTACCGCCGGCAACTCCTCCTTTCTTACAGACGGCTCGGCCGTCGTGCTGATCGCGTCGGAAGAAGCGGCGCTGGCCGAGGGCTACAGGCCCAAGGCAATTTTAAGGGAATACGCCTACTCGGGGCAGGACCCCCATGAAGAGCTCCTGCTCGGGCCGGCTTATGCTGTTTCAATGCTGCTCAAAAAGAGCGGACTGGAGGTCGGCGACATTGATGTTTTCGAGTCGCACGAGGCCTTTGCGGGCCAGGTGCTCGCAAACATCAGGTGCCTGGCTTCCGACAGGTTCTCCCGGGAGAAACTGGGCAGGACCGGGAAGGTCGGCGAAGTTCCCCTGGAAAAACTCAATACAATGGGGGGGTCGCTTTCTCTTGGCCATCCGTTCGGGGCGACAGGAGCAAGGCTTGTCACCACGGCTTCCAACCGCCTCATCAGGGAAAACGGACGGTTCGCAATCGTGACGGGGTGCGCCGCGGGCGGCCTGGGCAGCGCCATCCTGCTCGAAAGGTATATGTGATGCCGTATCTTGAAGTGGAGAGATGCGATTCAGTTGCATTGGTCTGGATGGACCAGCCGGGCGAGAAGGTCAATAAGATCTCGCCGGACATGCTCGATGAATTCGCTTCCGCCCTTGACGGCATAGAAAAGGACCCCGGAGTTAGGGCTGTCGTCCTGATCAGCAGGAAGCCGGATTTCATCGCGGGGGCGGACCTCGAGAAGGTCCTGAAAATGGATTCGGCCGGCCAGGCCGCCTCGCTCAGCTACAACGGGCATCTGCTGTTGAACCGTCTCGAGAATTTCCCCAAGCCGGTCGTGGCGGCCATACACGGGGTCGCGGTGGGCGGAGGCCTCGAAGTGGCCCTTTCCTGCCATTGCCGGGTGGCCGGCGACGACCCGCGGACCGTACTAGCGCTGCCGGAAGTCAAACTGGGCCTCCTTCCGGGCGGAGGCGGCACCCAGAGGCTGCCGCGCCTCATCGGCCTCAGCCGGGCGCTGGATATGATGCTCACGGGCAAAAACATTTATGCCCGAAACGCAAAAACCATGGGTCTGGTGGACTTTCTGATCCATCCATACGGCCTTCTGGATGCGGCAGTTCAGACCGCAAAGGATCTCGCTGAGAACGGCATCCCCAAAAAGAAAAAAAAGCCGGGGCCTGCTTTGGTCCGTATGCTTGAATCCGTATCGCCGGGGCGCAGGATAATTTACAGCAAGGCCAGGGAGACCGTTAAGGCCCGGACCGGGGGGAACTACCCCGCGCCCTTGAAGATTATTGATTGCGTCGAGACCGGTACGGAAAGGGGTCTGGAGGCCGGCTATCGGGTCGAGGAGAACCTTTTCGACGAACTCGTCCGGAGCCCCGTCGCCAAGCAGCTCATAAACCTTTTCCTTGCCATGAACGAACTGCGGAAAAGCCCGCCGCCGGAGCTTGTCCGGCCTGTAAGGAAAATCGGGATCCTGGGCGCCGGTCTCATGGGGTCGGGCATAGCCGATGTGAGCATTGCCGACGGCATGGATGTTTTATTGAAAGACATGACATATGCGGCGCTCGGCCATGGCGAAAAGGCGATCTGGTACAACCTCGACAGAAAAGTCAAACGCGGGGCATTGACCGCCTTCCAGCGGGACCTCACATTCAGCAGACTCAACGGCATCCTTGACTATTCGGGTTTCCGCAACACGGACCTGGTGATCGAGGCCGTTTTTGAAGACCTGGACCTCAAGCGCCGTATCCTTGCCGAAGTGGAGCAGGCGGCGAGGGAAGATACAATTTTCGCCAGCAACACGTCTTCGATCCCCATATCCGAAATAGCGGCCCAGGCAAAGCGTCCGGAACTGGTGATCGGCATGCACTATTTCTCCCCGGTGCCGAAAATGCCGCTGCTGGAAATAATCACTACCGAGAAAACCGCCGGCTGGGTCACGGCGACCTGCGTGAAGACCGGCATCGCGCAAGGCAAGCACGTGATAGTTGTGAAGGACGGGCCCGGCTTTTACACCACCAGGGTCCTGGCGCCTTTCATCAATGAGGCAATGGTCCTGCTCGAGGAGGGAGGCGATGTCCGGGAAATCGACGACGCCATGCGGCAGTTCGGGTTTGCAGTCGGTCCCATTACCCTCCTGGACGAGGTCGGAATTGACGTGGGGGCCCATGTCTCGGCGGTCCTGGCGCCGCTCTTCACGTGGAGGGGCATAAGGACAAGTTCATCGAGCGAAACCATTCTCCATGCCGGCTACAAGGGCAGAAAAAATAAAAAGGGCTTTTACGTCTACGACAACGGCCGGGGCTGGGCAAAAAAATTGTACAAAATGCTGCGGCTGAAAAAAGGAAAGGCGGTAAACAGGCGCATTTACGATTTCTTCGGCGGCCCGCACCGCAAGAGCTTCGAAGCGCGCGAGATCCAGGACAGGCTGGCATTCGTGATGATCAATGAGGCCGTTCACTGTCTTCAAGAGGGCATAATCTCGTCGCCGCGCGACGGGGACCTCGGGGCAGTGCTCGGATTGGGTTTTCCGCCTTTCCTGGGGGGCCCTTTCCGTTACCTGGATTCCCTGGGGGCGGAAAATGCCTACCGCCGGATGGAGGAGCTGCGGGAGAAAAACGGCCCCCGTTTCATCGCGGCCGACCTTCTGCGGGAAAAAGCAATGCTGAACCAGAAATTCTACCCGGAATAATCGAGAGCCGATCGTTGATTGCCGAGCAATCCCGAGAGGAGGGCTACCGGAATTTTCATCCAGGTAATCCTTCGCAATTTCACCGAAATCCCCGAAGCCCCCGCCCTGAAATCCAAAAAAGGCGGAGCGCCGCATCCCAGTCAGACTATAAACTGCGGAGAACCGGGAAACAGCCGTACGAGCTTGGCCGCCGTGCTGATCCGCCGCGGGCTCATGCCCGGCAAACGGATGGCAATCCTATCCAACCCGAATGGGTCTATGCCGATATTTTCCGGTTGCGCCCCACCCGTTCTCGGTCGAAATGGGCGAGCTGACCCCGACGATGAAGCTCAAGCGGAGGGCCATAGAGGAGAAGTACGGAGATCTCCTCGACAGTATGTATGACAAATGATTTCAGATTTCATAATAAAAATCAGAAATTTCAAATTTGAAATTAGCAGGAGGGAGCGCACATGATATCGCCCTATTTCACGCCGGAACACGATGCGTTTCGCGCCACTGTCCGCCAGTTCATCTCAAAGGAGGTACTGCCCGCCGCTGCGCAGTGGGAAAAAGACGAGCAGATCCCCCGCTCCATGTGGAAGAGGCTGGGCGAGCTCGGTTTCCTGGGCATAAATCACCCGGAGGACCTGGGGGGCACAGGGGCCGACTTATTCTACTCGGTCGTGTTCCTGGAAGAGCTGGCCCGCTCGAATTCCGGCGGGTTTGCGGCAGCCGTGAGCGTTCATGAATTCATGGCAACAGAGTACATCCGGAAGTTCGGCAGCGGCGAGCTGAAATTCAGGTATCTCAAGCCCTCTATTGCCGGCGACAAGGTTGGAGCCCTGGCCATAACCGAGCCCAATGCCGGATCGGACATCGCCGCAATCCGGACAAGAGCGGTCCGGGACGGCGACAACTACATCCTCAACGGCTCGAAGACATTCATTACAAACGGGCATTACGGGGACTTCATTGTCGTGGCGGCCAAGACCGACCCCGAAGCGGGCGCGGCCGGCATCAGCCTGTTTCTCCTGGACAGGGGGGCGCGGGGGTTTTCCTCGCGCAAGCTCAAGAAGATCGGCTGGCACTGCTCCGATACGGCGGAGTTGACATTCGAAAATGTCAGGGTGCCGCTCTCGCATCTCATAGGCGAAGAGAACAAGGGCTTTTACTATATTATGGAATGCTTCCAGCTGGAAAGACTGGTAAGCGCCCTGGTATCGGTCGGCGGCGTCGAACAGATGCTCGAAATAACTTTGAAGTATGCCGCCGAGCGCGAAGCCTTCAACAAGCCTCTGGCCAAAATCCAGGTGATCCGCCATACGCTGGCCGACCTCAAGGCGCGGCTTGAGGCCGTCCGGCAGCTCGCCTATAATTGTGCCTGGCTCCTTTGCCGGGGGGAGCAGGCCATGCAATACTGTGCAATGGCCAAGCTCCTGGCCGCCGAATTGGCGAAGGAAACGGCGGATGCCTGTCTCCAGGTGTTCGGAGGATACGGGTACATGGAAGAGTATCCCATCTCAAGGGCGTTTTGCGACGCAAGGGTCGGGACCATTGTGGGCGGAACCTCGGAAATAATGCGGGAAATAATATCCAAATTCCTGGTGGATGGAGCTGCACACAAGCCCGCTGCCGCCGCGCCCGAAAAGCCGGCCCCGGCTGCCCCGCAAGCTCCGCGCCCACAGCCGGCAGCAGCCCCGCAGAAGTCCCCCGAGGCTTCCATAGCAGAGGCGAAACCCAGGGAGCCCGTAATTGAACAAAAACCGGCAGCGCCGCCGGCTGAAAAAATACAATCAGCGAAAGAGGAGGTAAAAATGGGTTCACCGCAAACAGCAGCAGAAATTATCCGGAGCCTGTGTGACAGGTTCCGTCCGGAGAAAGCCGGAGATTACGCGTCCGTTTTCCATTTTGACTTGTCCGGCGAAGGAGGCGGCCAGTTCACTGTCACAATTGAAAACGGGAAGTGCAGCGTCGAGCCGGGGCTCCAGGGCCAGCCGAAGTGCCTCGTACAGGCCGCGGCGGCAACTTACAGTGATATTGAGTTCGGCAGGACCAATGCCGAAATGGCCTTCATGACGGGCAAGATAAAGATCAGCAACGTCGGGGAAATGCTTCGCTTTGTGAAGCTGTTCAACCGTCTGCAAGGGTGAGACACGGAAATCGGCGGGCCTCCCGTGACGGAAGCCAGGAAGCCTCGAGCGGGACCGCTGGCCGGGACCCGTGTCCTGGACATTACCCGTCTTTTGCCGGGCCCGCTGGCTGCCATGCTCCTGGCGGAAATGGGAGCGGACGTGATCAAGATAGAGGACCCGAACTCGCCGGACCCCATGAGGGCGTATCCGCCCTTCACCGGAACGGAATCCGCCCTCTATCTTTCTGTAAACCGGTCCAAGCGGAGCATTGCGGTCGACTTCAACACCGAAGCCGGGCGCGAGATCATTCTCGACCTCGCAAGGGGGGCGGATGTCCTCATTGAGCAATTCCGTCCCGGCCGCCTCGACAGCCTCGGCCTTGGCTATGCGGACATCGCCCGGGTCAATCCGAAAATCGTCTATATATCCTTGACGGGATACGGGCAGTCCGGCCCTTATTCCGCCCGTGCAGGGCACGATATAAATTATATCGGCTATACGGGCCTCCTGGAGTCGACCGGGAACGAACTCGGGCCCGCAATTCCCGGGGGGCAGGTCGCGGATGTGGCAGGCTCGTATTGCACGGTAATCTCCTGCCTGGCGGCCCTATTGGACAGGAATAAAACCGGAAAGGGGCAGAGGGTGGACGTTTCGATGCTCGATTCCGCTCTGCCTTATATGATCCTGCCGCTTGCCTGGCAGTTGTCGGGTATTTCTCCCCGGGGCAGGGACCGCTATCCTTTGACCGGCGGCATGCCCTGCTACGGCGTCTACGAATGCGCCGACAAAAAATTCGTTGCGCTCGGGGCCATAGAGGAAAAGTTCTGGAAGAGGTTCTGCGAGGCTATCGATTCGCCCGACCTGCTGCCGTTACAGTATTCCCTGGATGACGGGGACAGGGTGAAAAAAGAGCTGGCGGAAGTCTTTAAAACAAGGACTCGCGACGAATGGATGACCGTTGCGGCCGACGGGGATTTTTGCCTTTCACCTGTCCTGGAAATCGACCGGGTTGAGCAAGACCCGCATCTGCGCGACAGGGGCATGTTCGTGGAGCACAGCCATCCTGTTTACGGTACAACCAGGGGCATCGGGCTGCCCTTGAAGTTTTCCGAAAGGGCGGATTCCCGGGCAGCGCCGCAACTGGGAGAGGATACGGTTTCGCTGCTCCGCGAGCTGGGATACGAGCGTGAAAAAATTGACGCCCTGATAAAGTCCGGGACGGTGAAGGTCCCATAGTCGTCTTGCCGCGCCTGGCGGACTGCTCAAATCGCCTTTCGCCCGCGAGAGCGTTTTTTTAAAAACCGTTACGGGTGCGGCGGGCCCTTGCCGTCCTGCTGTATCGTCCACATCACGTACATATCTGTAATCTGTTTTGTGATTGCATCAAACCAGGCATTCTGCTCGGATTTGGGCTCTTCCAACAGCTTCGCCAGTTTATTGTTCTCTTCCCTGAGGTTTAAGATCCTATTGTCCATGCCGCCTCCTTTAATTTATGCAATTGTAAATTTTTGAGGCGGCCCCCGAAATCCGAATTAAACTGATTTTAAATAAGGGGCAGGTTAATTTAGGGC